>NZ_JBFAPG010000032.1:0-25108 GCF_040675595.1 Micromonospora sp. NPDC049580 | reverse complement strand
CGACCCGACCCGCACCCTGGAGCCGATGCGCGACGAGGTCGAGTCGATCGAGGTGCAGACGCCCGGAGACGTCCGTGGCGCCCTCGGCGACCGACGGGACCTTGCCGGTCGGGCGGACACTGGTCGGCGTGGCCGTGCCGGTGGTGCTGGCGCTGTCGCCGCCGGCCACCGCCGAGCTGCCGGCGCCGGTCATCCCGGCCATGGCGGACCCGTCGGTCCCCTTGGTCGCGCCCGGCGCGGCCGGCGTCTGCACCTCGATCGACTCGACCTCGTCGCGCATCGGCTCCAGGGTGCGGGTCGGGTCGTACTCCGCCCACTCCTGCTGCTCCCGGCGGCGACGCAGGGCGACCGCACCGGCCAGGCCGGCGATGGCGCCCGCGGCCAGCAGGCCGGTCATCATCGAGCCGCGACGGCGCGGCTGCTTCTTCTTACCGGTGATCCGCATGGTCTTCGACTTGGCCTTCCTGGTCAGCGGCCCTGCCTGCGTGGCGCCGTCCCGGGCCGCCGCCGCCAGCGGTGCCAGCGTGGTGAGTGTGGTTCCCCAGCCGGTCGACGCGCGGTCGCGCACCTTCACCGCGGCCGGCCCGACGTAGCCCCGGGCCACCTGGACCCGCGGACCGACGGTCGCGCCCGCGCCCTTGGCCGCGTGGTTGGCTGCCTGCATCAGGTGGCTGATGCTCTGGTTCAGCTCTGCCTTGGCGAGCTGGCCCTGGGACTGACGCCGCCCGAATCCAAACACGGTCCTACCTCCTGGGAGTTGTTCCTTCGTCATCCTCCACCTTCGGATGCCTCCGCACTGCCAGATCGGGCACATGGGAGGATCCGCATGGAACTGACCAACGAGTGAGGAGTACCCGTGGCCGAGGCTGTCTACGCCACCCTGCACACCAACGCTGGCCCGATCCGGCTGGAGCTCTTCGGAAACCACGCTCCGAAGACGGTCCGCAACTTCGTCGACCTGGCCGAGGGCAACCGGGAGTACACCGACCCGCGCACCGGTCAGCCGGGCAGCGGGCCGTACTACGACGGCACCATTTCGCACCGCGTGATCAGCGGTTTCATGGTCCAGATGGGCGACCCGACCGGCACCGGCCGGGGTGGGCCGGGCTACAAGTTCGCCGACGAGTTCCACCCGGAGCTGCGCTTCGACCGGCCGTACCTGCTGGCGATGGCGAACGCCGGACCGGGCACCAACGGTTCGCAGTTCTTCATCACCGTGTCCCCGACGCCGCACCTCAACAACCGGCACACCATCTTCGGCCAGGTCGCCGACGAGGAGTCGGTGAAGGTCGTCGACTCGATCGCGAACACCCCGACCGGCCCGAGCGACCGTCCGCTGCAGGACGTCGTCATCGAGCGGGTCGAGATCGAGCGGTCTGCCGCCTGACGAACCCGCGAGGTACCTTTGCTCGCATGATTGAGCGCTCCGGAGCACCGCGCCGGCCAGCGTCGGTGAGCTGCGCGGTGGCGGACGGAGGATCGGCCCGGTGAGCCAGTCCCCGCCGACCACCCCGGTGTGCTACCGGCACCCTGGTCGGGAGACCTACGTCCGGTGCACCCGCTGCGACCGGCCCATCTGTCCGGAGTGCATGCGGGAGGCGTCCGTCGGGCACCAGTGCCCGGAGTGCGTCAACGAGGGACGTCGCACCGTCCGGCCGGCACGTACCGCCTTCGGTGGTGGTACGGCCGGCCGGCACGGCTACGTCACCAAGGGCATCATCGCCCTGAACGTGCTGGTCATGCTGCTGTCCATCGCCTCCGCCCGGAGTGGGAACGCGGTGGTGGGCGGGTCCGGCCTCGGCGGGCTGATGGGTGACGGCACCCCGCTTACCAACTGGGGTTCGGTGCTCGGGCTGGCGGTCCTCCCCGACGGCACGCTCGGCGGCATCGCCGAGGGCCAGTGGTATCGGCTGGTCACCGCGATGTTCCTGCACTACGGCGTGATCCACCTGTTGCTCAACATGTGGGTGCTGTGGGTGCTGGGCCGGTCGCTGGAGGCCAACCTCGGGCCGCTGCGCTTCGGCGCGCTCTACCTACTCGCGGGCCTCGGTGGCAACGTGGCCGCCTACCTGTTCAGCGCCCAGAACGCGCCCACCGCCGGTGCGTCGACCGCCGTCTACGGTCTCTTCGCCGCGCTGCTCATCATCGAGCGCAAGCTGGGCCGGGACATCTCCCGGATCATCCCCATCCTGGTGATCAACCTGGTGTTCACGCTGACCGTGCCGGGCATCTCCATCCCCGGGCACCTCGGCGGCCTGGTGGTCGGCGGGGCGATGGCGGCGGTGCTCGCGTACGCGCCACGTGGTCGGCGCACGCTGGTGCAGGCCGTGGGCGGCGCGATCATCCTGCTGATCCTGCTCGGCCTGGTCCTGTTCCGCACCGCGCAACTGCTGAGCTGACGGCTCAGGGGTGCCGCCGGGCGGCGCGCAGCTCGGCGGCCACCTCCTCCGGGGTGGTCCCCAGGTCGTACCTGCCGAACAGGTGCAGCGACTCGCCCGCGTCGATCTCCAGGACCTCGCCGCTCACCCCCCACCGCTGCCGGCGGTCCACGGTGATCGCCTCGACCGTCGGCCAGGGCAGCAGCCGCCGGCCGGCGAAGCCGTGGATGACTGTGAGCCCCGCCGGATCGACCGCCAACCGGACCGGCGCCACCAGGTCCCGGACCGCCCAGGCGGCCAGCGCGACGGCGGCCACACCGGCCACGACCAGCCGGATCGGGTCGCCGTCGGCGAAGAGCAGGCCGAGGGCGACCAGCAGCACCGCGCCGGCCAGCTTCGCCACCGGCAGGTTCGTCGGCACCCGCCACTGCCGCGCCGGGGAGGTCTCGTCCACCCGCCCAGCATGCCAGCGGTCCGCGGCTATTGGGAGTCGCGGCAGCTCGCCCCGCGGGCGGACGAGGGGTCCACGCACGACGTAGGATCGGGGCAGCCCAAGTTACCGGGGAGTAAACATGAGTGACGCGGTCATCGTCGGCGCGGTGCGGACCCCGGTCGGGCGGCGCAAGGGCAGCCTCGCCGGCGTCCACCCGGTCGACCTGTCGGCGCACGTGCTGCGCGCTCTCGCCGAGCGCACCGGCCTGGACCCGGCGCAGGTCGACGACGTCTTCTGGGGCTGCGTGTCCCAGGTCGGCGAGCAGTCCTGGAACATCGCCCGCAACGCGGTGCTCGCCGCCGGCTGGCCCGAGACGGTGCCCGGCACCACGCTGGACCGGCAGTGCGGCTCCAGCCAGCAGGCCCTGCACTTCGCCGCCGCGACAGTCCTCTCCGGCCAGGCAGACCTGGTGGTCGCCGGCGGGGTGGAGTCGATGACCCGGGTGCCGATGGGCTCCAGTGTGGCGGGCGGCATGCCGTTCAGCGATCAGCTCCGCGCCCGCTACCGGGGCGTCGAGGGCTTCGCCGACGACGCACCGCTGCCGTTCAACCAGGGCGTCGGGGCCGAGCTGATCGCCCGCCGGTGGCGCCTCTCGCGTACGCAGCTCGACGAGTTCGCGCTCGCCAGCCACGAGAAGGCCGCCGCCGCGCAGGACGCCGGGGCGTTCGACCCGGAGCTGTCCCCGGTGCCGCTCGCCGATGGTGGCAAGTTCACGGCCGACGAGGGCATCCGCCGGGACACCTCGCTGGACAAGCTCGGCGAACTGCCCACCCCGTTCCGCGCCGACGGCGTGGTCACCGCCGGGTCCGCGTCCCAGATCTCCGACGGCGCCGCCGCGCTCGCGGTGACCACGTCCGAGTGGGCCAGCCGGCACGGTCTGCGCCCGCTGGCCCGCATCCACACCGCAGTGGTCGCGGCCGACGACCCGGTCACCATGCTCACCGCGCCCATCCCGGCCACCGCGAAGGCGCTGCGCCGCGCGGGGCTGGGCATCGAGGAGATCGGGGTGTACGAGGTGAACGAGGCGTTCGCCCCGGTGCCGCTGGCCTGGCTCGCGGAGACCGAGGCCGACCCGGAGCGGCTCAACCCGCGCGGTGGCGCGATCGCCCTCGGGCACCCGCTCGGCGGCTCCGGCGCCCGGATCATGACCACGATGCTTCAGCACATGCGGGACAACGGGCTCCGCTACGGCCTGCAGACCATGTGCGAGGGCGGCGGCATGGCCAACGCCACGATCGTCGAGCTGGTCTGACCTCGCCGCTCGCGGCCAGCCGAGGAGCACCTCGGGAAATGGTCTCGCCCCGCGTCGGGCACGCCGCCTAGGGTGCCATCGTGACGACGATTCCCGACGAGCGCGCCCCCGACTGGTCCAGCGTGCAGTGGCAGGAGCAGGCCCGATCCTGGGTGGACGAGCAGCTGAGTCGGGCTGGCCGGCGGGTCACCGGGCCGGTGGAGCCCCGCGTCCGGCCGTGGTCGCTGGTCTGGCGGGTGCCGACCGACGGCGGGCCGGTCTGGTTCAAGGCCAACAACCGGGGCACGACCCACGAGGCGGTCCTGATCGCGACGCTGGCCGGGCTGGCGCCCGAGCGGGTGCTGGCCCCGATCGGGGTGGACCGGGAGCGGGGCTGGGCGCTGCTTCCCGACGGCGGCGAGTCACTGCGTGACGTGCTGGGCCGCGACCCCGACCTGGCGCACTGGGAGCGGGCGCTGCCCGGGTACGCGGCACTCCAACTCGCCACCGCGCCACGCGCCGACGAACTGGTCGCCCTCGGCGTACCGGACCACCGCCCGGAGGTGCTGCCCGGACTGCTCGCCGAACTACTCGACGATCGCGAGTCCCTGCGCGTCGGCGCGGAGGGCGGGCTCGCCGTCCCGACGTACGAGCGGCTGCGGGCGGAGCTTCCGGCGTACGCGCAGCGGTGTCGCCGGCTCGCGGACATCGGCATCCCGGCCACCGTGCAGCACGACGACCTGCACGACGGAAACGTCTTCGCCGGCCCGGCCGGGTACCGCTACTTCGACTGGGGCGACGCCTCGGTGGCGCACCCGTTCGGCACGCTGCTGGTGACCCTGCGCTCCATCCGGTACGCCACCGCGTTGTCGGCGGACGACGCCAGCCTGGCCCGGCTGCGCGACGGTTACCTAGAGGCGTGGACCGATCGTTATGACCGCCGTACCCTCGTCGAGGCCGCCGACCTGGCCATGAACCTGGGCGCGGTGAGCCGGTCGCTCTCCTGGCGGCGGGCCCTGGACACGGCCGACCCGGCCCGCGCGGAGTACGCCGAGGCGGTGCCCGGATGGCTCGCCGAGCTGTTCGCCGCCACCCCACTTCAGCCCGAACACTGACCGACATCCGTCCGGGTCGGAAGTCGGACAGGCGGTGCGACGTGCCGCGTGGAACTTCCAAAATTCCGACGTGACCCACATCACCGGTGCCGGGGAGGTCGTTGGGCAGGTCATGGACGTCTTCTCCCGAACGTTCCTCCCGGCCGCCACCGAGGCCGGCCTGGCCGTACAGACCGTGAGTCGGCACATGCCGGTCTTCCGCCGCTGCGTCGGCTCGGGTGACGCCACCATCCTGGTCACCCGTTGCAGCCGCCCCGACCGCCCGGTCACCGGCGACTACCTGTTGCTGCTCACCCACCGCCGACTGGTGGTGACCCAGCAGACGAGGCTCCTGCACCGGCTGCGCCTGCACCTCAACACCGAGCTGCGCGAGCTGAGCAACGTCACCTGGAGCCCGGACCCCCGGCTGGGGTCGGTCGAGCTGGCCGCCACCGCGATCGACGGGATCCGTGAGCGGTTCCTCATCCGCACCAGCCACCCGAAGCAGGTGTGGCAGCTCGACGCGCTGCTCAACCACGCGTTCCGGACCCGCCTGCGGGCACCCCGCGAGCGGATCGTCGCCACCATCGGTGACACGCCGGCCGCCGTCCGACCCAGCGTGTTCCGCCCCGCCGTGGCGCGCTGACGCCCGGCGGGCCGGTCGCCCTTCACGTCTCCTTTACCGAACTCGAACACGCACCGATCGCGCCGAGCCGACCGGGTCGGCAATCATGGGCCGGTGACCCTCGAACCCCCGCACCGCGGGCTCGTCCTCGTGGTCGAGGACGAGCCGGCCATCGCCGACCTGGTCCGGCTCTACCTCACCCGCGACGGGTTCGGCGTGCACCTCGAACGCGACGGCGAGGCCGGCCTGAGCGCCGCCCGCCGGCTGCGCCCGGTCGCCTGCGTCCTGGACATCGCCCTGCCCGGTCTCCCCGGCACCGAGATCTGCCGCCGGTTGCGCGAGGCCGGTGACTGGACGCCGGTCATCTTCCTCACCGCCCGCGACGACGAGGTGGACCGGATCGTCGGCCTGGAGCTGGGCGCCGACGACTACGTCACGAAGCCGTTCAGCCCGCGCGAGTTGGTCGCCCGGGTACGCGCGGTGCTGCGCCGTACCGCCGGTGGCCCCGAGGGCGCGGAACGACCGCGCATCGTCGGCCCGGTGACCCTCGACCCGGCCCGACGGACGGTCACCGCCGCCGGCGTACCGGTGCAGCTCACCTCCACCGAGTTCGACCTGCTGGCGCATCTCATGGGCCGGCCCGGCCGGGTCTTCACCCGGGAGGAGCTGCTGGCCGGCGTCTGGGGCTACGCCGCGCACGCCGGAACCCGCACGGTGGACGTGCACGTCGCCCAGGTGCGGGCGAAGCTCGGCCCGGCAAGCGTCATCCGTACCCACCGGGGCGTGGGGTACGCGGTCGATGCCTGAGCAGCCCGTGCGCTCCGAGTCGCCGACCATGGCGCTGCCGGTGGTCGGCGCCCGCCCGCCGGCCGCACCCCGGCGCAGGCGGCTCGGCCGGACGCTGACCGCCCGCGCGGTTCTGGTCACCTGCGCGGTGGCACTGGTGTCGGTGCTCGTCACGGCCATCGTCGCGGTGCCACTGGCGATCCGCGGCGCGGAGCGACGCGACCAGCAGGCGCTCGCCGCGCAGGCCCGACTCGCCGCCGAGGTGTTGCGCACCCGACTGGACCGGGGTCGCACCGCCGACGAGGAGCGGCTCATCCAGCAACTGCGCGACCAGGGCATCGACGCGTACCTGATCCGGCGCGGGACCGCCGACCGGTCGGGCCTGCCGGCCCGCGTGGTGCAGCGGATCGGGCAGGGCCGCAACGTGTCGGCCCGCCGCCCGGTCAACGGCCACCGCGCCCTGGTGGAGGGCCGGGCGCTGCCCGGCGGCAACGGGGTGGTGCTGTCCCGCGCCACGTCGAACGGCCTGTGGGCGCAGGTGCTGCTCAGCCTCTGGTTGCCGCTGCTGGCTGGGTTGGCCGCCGGCGTGGTGGCCGGCCTCCTGCTGGCCCGCCGCCTGGCCCGACCGATCCGCGTCGCGGCCACCGCCGCCGCCCGACTGCGCGCCGGAGACCGTGCCGTCCGGGTGCCGGTCGAACCGCCGGACGAGGTCGCCGACCTGGCCGAGGCGCTGAACGGCCTGGCCGCGGCCCTGACCACCAGCGAGGGCCGGCAGCGGGAGTTCCTGCTCTCCGTCTCGCACGAGCTGCGGACCCCGCTGACCGCGATCCGGGGGTACGCCGAGGCGCTGGCCGACGGCGTCATCGACGCGGACGACGCCGCCGGCACCGGCCGGACCATGCTGGCCGAGGCCCAGCACCTGGACCGGCTGATCGGCGATCTGCTGGCGCTGGCCCGGCTGGAGGCCGCCGACTTTCCGCTGGAACCGGTGCCGGTCGACCTGACCCGGCTGGCCGCCGAGGCCGAGCCGACCTGGTCGGGTCGGTGCGCCGCCGTGGGTGTGTCGTTCCGCGTGGAGACGCCCGGTCAGCCGGTGTCCGCGTACACCGATCCGGGTCGGATCCGACAGGTGCTGGACGGATTGCTGGAGAACGCGCTGCGGGTCGTACCCCCGGGGGCGCCGGTGGTGCTCGCGGTCCGGCCGGTCGGTGCGGACCCGGCGGCCGGCGGTGTGCTGGAGGTCCGCGACGGCGGGCCCGGCTTCACCGACGACGACCTGGCGGTGGCGTTCGAGCGGGGGGCGTTGCACGAGCGCTACCGGGGGGTGCGCAAGGTGGGCAGCGGGCTGGGGCTGGCACTCGCCGCCGGGCTGGTCCGCCGGCTGGGCGGCGAGATCGTCGCGGGTCACGCGCCCGAGGGCGGCGCCGCCTTCACGGTCCGGCTGCCCGGTGATCCTTACCTGACCCGAACATCGGCCTGACGGTCCGCTCGTGGACGCGGGGAAGGCTGAGGGCTCCACGGACGAGAGGGAGAGTCATGCCACGTTGGGGATTCGTCACCGGCACCACGGCGCTGCTCGCGGCGGTCGCGCTCGGCGTCAGCGGCTGCGGCGCGGCCGAGGTGGCCAGCCAGCCCGCGCGGGACGCCGCGGTCGAGGTCGCCGCCGCGATGGGTGTGGAGGGCCAGGCGCTGACCGCGATGGGCTTCGACGCCACCGACCTGGACGTGCAGACCGTCGCCGCCCCGGCCACCCCGACGCCGGGCGCCTCCCCGACGGCTCGGGACAAGGACCGGCAGAAGCGCGGCGAGGAGTGGCGCAAGCGCCACCAGGCCCGCGTGCAGCTGCGCAAGAACACCCTGCACGGCGAGGCGGTGGTGCAGACCAAGGACAACGGTACGCAGACGGTCGCCGTGCAGCGCGGCGAGGTGACCGCCATCGACGGCGACTCGATGACCGTCAAGTCCACCGACGGTTTCACGATGACCTGGACCTTCGGCGACGACCTGCGGGTCGTCGAGCGGCGCGCGACGGTGCAGCCGAGCGAGGTCAAGGTCGGCGCGAAGCTCGGCGTCGCCGGTGCGAAGGACGGCGACAAGGGAGTCGCCCGGCTCATCCTCATCCCGCGCGACAAGTGAGCGACGGGCCCCCGGGTGTACGCCCGGGGGCCCGTCACTGTCTCAGTAGACGCGGGAGCCGATGAAGTCGTCGTGACCGTAGCCGACCGGGTTGGCGAAGCTGCGCGACTCGTACGACCACTGCTGGCGGGTGCTGCTGGAGCAGGTGGCCAACCGCAACCGGGGGGTGCCCAGCCACGGGTTGTCGAACGCCACGCAGAGGTTGCTGGCGCTCGCCGGCTTGAGCTGGTTGCCGGCGAACACGAACTGCTGGGCGGCGGTGCCGTTGCAGTCGTAGACGTTGACCGCGGTGCCGGCGGTCATCGAGCTGTTGGAGACGTCCAGGCACCGGTCGTGGGACAGCTCCGAGTGCAGCGAGCGCCGGGCGGAGTCGTACCAGAAGCCCTGGTTACGACCGCCGTGACAGGTGTACGGCTGCTGGGGGGTGCCGTTGCGGGAGTCGTACCCCTTGCCGTCGACGCAGGTGCCGGTGGCGAGGTTGCGCAGTTGCTTGAACTCCAGCAGGCCCGGGTAGAGCACACCACTGCCGGTGCTGGCCGGGTCGACGCAGCTGGCCCGCTGCTGCCCGGAGTTCCAGAACTGCGTGATGCACTGGGCGAACATGCCGTGCCCGCGGGCGTTGGGGTGGAACGACTGCCGGGCGGCGTTCTCGTCCCAGATTCCCACCTCGATGTAGAGCCCGCGAACCGAGGTGTTGTCGGTGCACGCCTCGTGGCCGTGGAAGAGCCGGCTCGCGTCGAGGTAGCGGGTGCCGGTGTTCGCCGCGGCGGTTCGCAGCGCCGACTCGAACAGCGGCACCGCCTTGTTCCGGGCGAACGCGGCGTCGGCGAGGTAGAGCAGGCAACCGCCGGAGTACCAGCCGGGGAAGTTCGGGTTGTCCTCGACGTCGGGGCTGCCCGGGCTCGGGTAGGACATCAGCACCAGCTCGTAGTCCGAGCGCAGGTAGCCGGCGTTGGTCATGGTCTGCCGGATGTCGTTGAGCGCGTCGGTCACGGCCTGGCGGCTGCCGTCGGTGCGGATCGTCCACTGGTCGGTGTAGGTGGGGTAGCAGGCGCCCTGGAAGAAGACCCGGCGTATGGCGCAGTCGGTGGCGACCGGCCCGAACTGGATGGTGCCGTCGCCGTTCGCGCCGACCACCACCCAGATCAGCTTGACGTGCGTGTTGCGCGCCTTGATCCCGAGGTAGTCGCCCTGGTTCAGCTCGTTGTGCTGCGTCGGGCCACCGGCGATGAGGTTCCACGGCGTGGCGCCGGAGCAGGCGAGGTTGTACTGGGCGTCCGACGGGATGCCGGTGCGGAACACCGCCTGGTCGTATGAGCGGTCGCACCAGTTGTCGGCCTGATGGGTGCCGGGGACATAGTTGCCGACGCCCTCGCCGGAGATCTCGCTGTCGCCCATGGTGATCAGTGCGGTGCGGCGTTGCTCGATCGGGCGGATCGCGGGGCTGCCGTAGAGGGCGGTCGCCTCGGCGGCCCGGATGGCCTCCAGGTTGGCCGGGAGTGGTGCAACGGCGGGTCGGTCGGCGGCGGTGGCGGGGGCGGCCGGTCCGGCGAGCATCGGCAGGACGAGAGCGGCGACGGCGACGGCGACGGTGGTGGCCCGTCGTCGGGTCGCGCGTTTGGGCCTGGCGGGGGTGGCAGGCATCGACACACTCCTTTCGGCTCAATCGTGGGAGGTCGATTGAGTTACCAGACGGTAACGTGCGGATCAACAGATGTGAATGCGCCTCGGATCCTTGCGCGCGGGATGCAGAACCGCCCGGATCGGACGATCCGGGCGCTCGGCTCGGCTCGGCTCGGCTCGGCTCGGCTCGGCTCGGCTCGGCTCGGCCCGAGCATCCGGCGGTCAGCGGGCGGGCGGCAGGGCGTAGCCCACGTAGCCGCGGAACTCCAACCGCCAGCCGGCCGGAACCAGCTTGGCGCAGGCGGGCTGACTGCCGGTGCAGACGATCGCGTCCACCGAGGCCGGGTCGGCCGGCGGCCGTTCCGGCAGAACCGACTGCAACGACACCAGCTCCGGCGAGCCGCCGTCCGGCTGGCGCAGCAGCAGCCACCACGGGTACTCCCAGTTGTCGTTCTGCTCCACCAGCCCGATCCGCCGGGCGCCGCTGTCGCGGACCGCCGCCGCGGCCCAGCGGAACTCGTCGGCCCACTGCGGCCGGCGCACGAACCGGGTGTCCCAGTCCGAGGTGGTGAAGACCGAGCCGGAGCCGACGAGCCGGCGCGGGAAGCCGTACGACAGCGCCAGCACCCCGGCCAGCGCCGAGGTGGCCAACACGGCGACGGTCGCCACGGTGGCCACCGACCGCCGCCGTGCCGTCACCCCGGGCTCCGGGCTCGCGTGGCGGCGCAGGAGCGCGTCCAGCCACAAACCGGCGAGCGGCACGGCGAGGACCAGGGCGTAGAGCAGCAGCCGGTTACCCCACGGCTGCCACTTGAGCATCGCGGTGTGCAGCAGCACGGTGGTCAGCACCACCACGGCGTACGAGCGCAGCGGCCCCACCTGCCCGGGATCGAGCCGGCGTGGGCGGACGAGCGCGGCCAGCGCGCCGAGCAACGCGAGTGCCCCGGCGATCGGGAACGCCACCCGGTCCTCGTCCGGATACCAGGCGGGCACCGGGAAGACCTCCCGACCGAAGGTGATCGCCCGGTCCTGAGGGTCGACACCGATCACGTCCGCGCCCTCGATGATCGCGTCCGCGCTGGCGCTGCGCAGCGGCGCCAGCGGCGTGTCGAACGCCGTGTGCCCGATCCGCAGCGCGTTGACCAGGACCGACGCCGGATCGTGCCGTTCCATCGGGATCGACTCCCGCAGCCGCGGGGGGCCCAGCGGATGCCCGAACTCGGCGGTCACCCGGGTCAGGAACGGGCCGACCACCAGCGCCGCCACCACCAGGATCAGCGCCGAGCCACCGACGACGCGGGCCACCGGAGCGACCGGCCGAACCCGACGGGCGGCCGGTGCCCGGTCGGCCAGGGCCAGCCGGAGCTGGGCCAGTCCCCACAGCACCAGCAGCGGACCCACCGCGATCAGGCCACTGGTCTTGGTCACCGCCGTCAACCCGGTGGCCGCGCCCAGGCCCAGCAGCGTCCCCCAACCGGTCCGCCGACGCAGCCCGTCCAGGACGAGGGTCGCCGCGCACGCCACCCACGCCGCGCAGACCAGGTCGGTCTGCGTACTGGTCGCCTGGAGCACCACCATCGGGGTGCTGGCCAGCACGAATGCGGTGATCAACTGAGCCCGCCGGCCGCCGCCGAGCTGCGCGGTGATCCGTGCGGCCACCAGCAGGCAGAGCACCCCGGCGGCCCACTGCACCAGGTTGTGCAGCGCGTCTCCGCCGGTGAGCAGGCGCAGGTGCAGGAGCAGGTACTCCGCGCCGGGTGGGATGGTCACCTGCCGGTGGATGGCGGTGGGCCAGAAGTCCAGGTCACCCTGGGCCACCCAGTGCTCGACCTTGGGCAGGTGGTAGGTCTGCGAGTCGAAGTTGTTCGGCTCGGCCAGCAGCGCGACCAGCAACTCCAGCAGCACCAGTCCCCCGATGCCGCCGGCGAGCAGCCGCTCGCCCCGACTCGCCGTACGCCAGATCTCGGCTGCCCTGCGCAGGCCGGCGCGTACCTCACCGGTCGGGACCGGCGTGGCGTCGCGCCCGCCGGCCGGGCCGCGGTCGGCGAGCGGGACGGACGTCTCCGGGCCGCCGCCGGCGGTCACCGCCGCGCCGACCGGCACCCGCCGGGACGTCGCGGCGGGCACCTCGGCGGCCGGCGTCTCCCGGCGCCAGCGCAGGCCCACCGCCGTCGCGGTGGCGAGCAGGAAGAGCAGCCAGGCGGCGACGAACGCCGGCCGGGTCAGCGCGTGCAGCGCGCCGAGCACCTCGACGACGAGCACGGCGTACGCCCCGGCGACCAGGGCCGCGCGCACCGCGGCGAGCCGTGACGGCGACACCGCGTCGACCCCGCGGGGCTTCGTCGCGACCGTGAGCAGGAGCACCGAGGCGGCGGGGAGCACCGCGAGCAGGGAGCCGGCAGCCGACATGGCGGGAAGTAAACACCATCGCGCTGAACCCGCCACGCCGACTGTCCGACGGTGGCGGCCACCGTCGGGCTGACCAGCCAGGCTAGGCTAGGCCCGACGTGTTGTCGCCACCGTGGAGATTCCCGTGAAGCTCTCGATCCTCATGCCGGTCTACAACGAGGAAGAACGCATCGCGGATGCCCTCAAGCAGGCGTTGGCGGTTGACTACCCCTGCGAGATCGAGCTGGTCGTCGTCGACGACGGCAGCCGGGACGGCACCGGCGAGGTCCTCGGCCGCGCCGACGACGCCCGCCTACGGGTGATCACCCACCAGCGCAACGCGGGCAAGGGCGCGGCCATCAAGACGGCGGTCGACAGCGCCGAGGGCGAATACATGGTCATCCTCGACGCCGACCTGGAGTACGACCCGCAGGACATCCCCAAGCTGCTCGCCCCGGTGCTCGACGGGCGGGCCACGGTGGTCTACGGCAATCGCACCTTCGGCAGCCACAGCGCCTACAGCTTCTGGTACGTGATGGGCAACAAGGGCGTCACGATGGCGGCCAACGTGCTCTTCAACTCGTACATCGGCGACCTGGAGACCTGCTTCAAGCTGATGCCGGTGGAGCTCTACCGGTCGCTGGAGGTGCGCTCACGCGGCTTCGGCATGGAGGCCGAGGTGACCGGCAAGCTGCTGCGCCGCCGGATCCGCCCGTACGAGGTGCCGATCAGCTACCGGGCGCGCGGCCGCGAAGAGGGCAAGAAGATCACCTGGAAGGACGGCGTCGAGGCGATCTGGATCCTCGGTCGCGAGCGCGCACGCCGCCGTCCCGCCGCCGCGACCCGCTGAGCGCTCATCCGTTCGGGCTAGCCTTGAGTTGAAGTCCACTTCAACTCAAGGACCCGGTGATGCAGGACTCGTTGACGATCGGCGAGCTGTCCGTCCGTTCCGGCGTGGCACCGTCGGCGCTGCGCTACTACGAGCGGCTCGGTCTGATCCGCGCCAATCGCACCGGCGGAAACCAGCGGCGCTACGCCCGCACCGAACTGCGACGGGTCGCCTTCATCCGGATCGCCCAGCAGGTCGGCGTCTCGCTGGACGAGATCCGCGCGGCGCTGGAGTCGCTGCCGAACAGCCGCACCCCCAGCCCGCAGGACTGGGAGCGGCTCTCCGCGAGCTGGCGCGGCCGGCTGGACGAGAAGATCCGGCTGCTCACCAAACTCCGCGACGACCTGGACGGCTGCATCGGCTGCGGCTGCCTGTCCCTGCAACGCTGCACGCTCTACAACCCCGGGGACGCGCTGGCCGGCGAGGGCCCCGGTGCCCGGCTCATGCTGCCCCGCGCCTCATCCGATGGTGAGTAGCACCTTCCCGACGTGGTCGTTCGACTCGACCAGCCGGTGCGCCTCGGCAGCCTCGGCCATCGGCAGCCGCCGGTCCACCACCGGGCGGACCGCGCCGGCCTCGACCAACGGCCACACCTCATCGCGTACGCCCCGGACGATCTCCGCCTTCTCGGCCAGCGGTCGGGAGCGCAGCGTGGTCGCCGCGACGCTGGCCCGCTTGGTCAGCAGCGCACCGAGATCCAGCTCGGCCTTGCGACCACCCTGCAGCCCGATCACCACGAGCCGGCCGCCGGTCGCCAGCGCGGCGACGTTCCGGCCCAGGTAGGACGCGCCCATGATGTCGAGGATGACGTCCGCGCCGTGGCCGTCGGTGGCCTTGCGGACCTCCTCGACAAAGTCCTGCTCCCGGTAGTCGATCGTGTCCGCCGCGCCCAGTTCGCGCAGGCGGGGGTGCTTGGCCGCGCGGGCGGTCGCCAGGACCGTGGCGCCGAGGGCCGCCCCGAACTGGATCGCGAACGTGCCGATCCCGCTGCCCCCGCCGTGCACCAGCAGCGTGTCACCCGAGCCGAGCCGGCCCACCCGCACCAGGTTCGACCAGACCGTGCAGGCCACCTCGGGCAGCGCCGCGGCGTCGACCAGGTCGACGCCGGCCGGCACCGGCAGCAGCTGCCCGGCGGGCACCGCGACGCGCTCGGCGTACCCGCCGCCGGCCAGCAGCGCACAGACCTCCTGGCCGACGGCCCAACCGGTCACCTCCGGGCCGATCGCGTCGATAACCCCGGAGCACTCCAACCCGAGGTACGGGGGCGCACCCGGCGGCGGCGGATACTGCCCCTGCCGTTGCAGCAGGTCAGCGCGGTTCACCGCGCTGGCCCGCACCGCGACGATCACCTCGCCCGGACCGGGCTCCGGGTCGGGGACCTCGGCCCAGACCAGCGCGTCGGGTCCACCGGGCTGCGGAACGGTGATGGCTCGCATGGCCTCAGTCTTACCCGATGCCCCCGGGCGACGCAGGCGCACCCCGGGCGCGCGCGCCGGTCGTCGGTGCTCGGCCCGGGTTCCAGGAAGGCGGGGTATCCATGACGATCTGATGCCCCGCTTTCCTGGAACGCGAGTTGATCAGGACGCTGCACGCCCCGATGCCCATGAGTGACTCCGGTCCGTGCCACAGTGGACGCAGCGGCGCCCGCCTGACCGGCGCTTGCGGGAGGGACGCCGAGCCGTCCGGCGGGTGGCGTGGCAGACTGTTCACGGCCGCGCACCCACGGGTGGCGGTCCGGGAGGGTTCGCCTAGTGGCCGATGGCGCTGGTCTTGAAAACCGGTAAGGCAGCGATGTCTTCGTGGGTTCGAATCCCACACCCTCCGCACAATGCCGGGCAGGCGTCAGGTCACCGGCAGGTAGGTGGCGATCCAGTCCCTCAGTCGTTTCAGCACCAGGGGATGGACGTCGACCATCTCGATCCGTTCCGCGACCACTGCCGGGTCGACGAGCCCGGCCCGGATCAGGGCGTCGGCGAAGGCGTGGTCCTTCTCCCGGCCAGCTATCAGCTTTGACACGACGCAGTCGTGCGGTTCGAGCGTGTACCCGCGCCCCGGCTGGGTGCTCTGGGACTCCACCAGTAATCAGCCGATCCCGCCACCCGTCGGGCAGCCAGGACGTGCTCCAGTTGCTCGCGTCACCCCGCTCGCTCCCAGCCATTGCGGGTGAAGGACTCAAGCACCCTCTTGCGCTGTGGCTGCGACAGGACTGCAGCGAAGGGCGAGTTCTGTCGTAGCTCCACAGCCTCCGGATCATCCGAGGTCAGCGTCCTCAGGACGGCGTTGACACCCTCGTTGATCTTGTCTTGCCAGCGCTTCAGCCACACCTCGGTCATCGTTCCTCGGTGCTGCCGCAGGAGTCGGTCGAGATTTCCCCGGGCCTTGCCCATTACCGCGTCCGGGTCGGTGACCAAACTGCCCGCTACCGCCTGGTGCAGCCACAGCGACTTGAGCTGATCACGAGTCAGTTCCGGCTTCGGGCGCATCAGCGCCTCAACCTGGTGCCGCCTGATCCTCCGATGCGCGCCGACCTTCACGAACGGCAGTTCTCCACGCTCGCACAGGTTGACGACCTGCTGGCGCGAAGATCCAAGTAGCTTGGCAACCTGACCGGTGGTCAGAAGTTCCTCACCCGTCGTCACCATGATTCGAGCATGGGGCCACAAACGCTATAAACACAACTCGTCGGAGCGCATTTCTGCTACGCCGACACGAGGATTAGCAGAGATCGTCGAACTGGTTGGCGGCCGGTCTTCATGTCGTCAGTCATGCGCATCCCGTATCACCAGGTCAGGTCCGTGAACTCGTTGGTCTTGAAAAGACCGACGCCAGCGATGTCTTCGTGGGCCGAATCCCGCGCCCCTCAGCACATCGACGGGTGCCTCCTCGCGGCGTACGGTCGGGGTACGCGATGTACCCGATGCTGCGAGGTGCCTCCATGTCCGATCAGCAACCCACTCCCGGTCAGCGCGTCGAGCGGCTTCGTCGAGCCGCCGGCCTGTCTCGCGAGCAGCTCGCCGGCCTTGCCGGGCTCTCTCCGACCACCGTCAAGTTCGTGGAGAACGGACGTCGAAGCTTGACGTTGCGGGCCGCCCAGCAGCTAGCTCCGCACCTTGGTGTACGTGACCTCGGCGATCTGTTCGGGCCGCAGGTGACGCTGTCATTGGACGGACGACCCAGTCATCCAGCCATCGGCGACGTTCGTCGCGCACTGACCGCTTGGCAGATCACCGTCTCCGGTACGCCAGATTCCCCCGACTATCTGCGAGGTGCCGTGGACGCCGCATGGCAGACCTGGCACACCTCTCGGCATCAGCGCACCGAGGTGAGCGTCATCCTGCCCGGTCTGCTCGACGCTACCCAGCGAGCGGCCCGGCTTCACTCGGGCGACGACCGACGTGCAAGCCTCGCTCTGCTTGCTCAGGCGCATCACCTCGCACAGGCATACCTTGCTTGGCACGGTGATCGTGAGCTGTGCTGGCTGACCGTCGACCGAGGCATGGCTGCGGCCCTTGATGCCGATGACCCTCTCGCCATCGCCCAATCCACCTGGTACGCGGCGCACCTGCTGCGAGCGGTCGGCCGCGGTGACGAAGCGCTGGAGCGGTTGCGCGAGGCTCGGGCTCTGATCGAACCCCGAGTCGCCGATGGGGGCAGTGAGTGGGCCGAGATGTTGGCTGACCTGTATCTCTGTACCGCGTTGACGAGGGCCCGCACCGGTGACCAGGGCGCGTGGTCGGACTGGGATGCCGCTCGTCGGGTGGTCGAGCAGGCTCTACCAGCGGAGTTCGTCGGCCTTCGCACCCGAGTGTCGCGGCCGTTGGTCGACGTATACGCCGTGATGTGCGCGGTGGACCTAGGAGATCCTGACGAGGCCCAGAGGCGTGCGCATTCGCTCGATCCGGCGTCGATCCCGTCGACCGAGCGGCGCGGCCGACACTACGTCGAGCTTGCCCGCTCCGCCGACCTTGAGGGGGCGCGGGAGGCGACGCTTCATCTGCTGAACCTCGCCGAGACCACGTCTCCGGAGACCGTCCGATACTCGCCAGCCGCCCAGGAGTTGGCGGGGCGGCTGGCCCGGGAGGCGCCAGCGGCGATCCGCGCGGAGGCGATTCAGTTGGAGACCCGGATCGCGGTGCCGGAACTCTAGGGGTACGGCCTGTCGCTGGGTACGTCGCGTACCCTTTGCGGCCCTTCCAACTCCTTAGCGTGTCCTCACGATTGCAGTGGGTGTTGCGGGCGGCCATCTGACCCGGCGAGGGACAGCGGGCAGGCCGCCACGCCCTGAGGCGGGAGGACGCCGCGATGATCTGGCCTTTCAGTTTGCTGCGCCGGAGATCCCGGTGGCTGTCGCTCGCCGTACCACCCACGGCTATCGGTCCGGCGATCCAACGGGCAGAGCAGGAAGCAGCGCGGGCGCGGTTGCTGGCCCAGGCTCGTCATCAATCCGCCGATCGGCGGGAAACCGGTGCGGGCCGATGATTGGGGAGGTGCCCACTACCGCCAAGGCAGCTGCACGAGCCCGAGCGGCACAGGGCGAGCGGGCCGTCGCCGCACTGGATGGCCGGCTCGCTGATTTCCACGTGCCGCGCCGCCCGGAATGGACCTGCCGTAGCTGTGAGCAGGACACGCCGTGGCCGTGCGCACCGGCCCGAGTCCGTTTGGCTGAGGCCTACGGGCGGGACCGGATCGGCCTGTCCATGTACGTGGGCAGCCTGCACGCGGTGGCTGTGATGGAGCTGCCCGCCATCCCAGCGGGCGAACTGTACGAGCGCTTCGTTTCCTGGGCCCGTTGACCGCCGGCGACTATTTCCCCTCGGGCGCGTCCCGTCGGGTCTCGCGGATCGTTTCGTCGGCCAGTCGCTCGATCGCGCGGCGGCGTTCCTCGGCGAGCGCCTGCTCGTCCGGCTTGCGCAGCGCGGTGACGACGGCGACCACGAAATCGCGCCAGATCCCTAGCAAGTATTCCCCCCGTGGAAAGTTGCAGGCTGCCAACCATAGCGTCCGGCTGGTGCTGCCGGACAACCGACGCAGCCGGTCGTTCGTTGGCCCGGAACGGGGTATGAAGGGCAGGTATCTACCCAGACCGGAAGGACGCCGTCCCGATGACCCTCGAACGACCGATCGCCCCGGACCCGTACGAGCTGCTGCCGACCGTGCCCTCGTTCACCCTGACCAGTGACGACGTGCAGAACGGCGAGCCGATGGACTCCCGGCACGCGCATGGCAGCACCGGTGGTGAGAACGTCTCCCCGCAGCTGACCTGGTCGGACTTCCCCGCCGAGACCAAGAGCTTCGCCGTGACCTGCTACGACCCCGACGCCCCGACCGGCAGTGGCTTCTGGCACTGGGTGCTGGTGAACGTGCCGGTTGACGTCACGCAGTTGCCCACCGGCGCGGGCGCCGCGGCGGGCACCGACCTCGGCGGGGCCTTCTCGGTCCGCAACGACTACGGCGAGCAGGGCTACGGCGGGGCGGCGCCGCCGACCGGTGACCGCCCGCACCGGTACGTCTTCGCGGTGCACGCCCTGGACGTCGACCGCCTGGACCTCACCCCGGACGCGAGCCCGGCCTACGTCGGCTTCAACCTGACCTTCCACACCATCGCGCGGGCGGTGATCCGGCCGACCTATCAGATCAAGGAGTGACCCCCGACCCGGGCGGCCAGCGAGGCAGCCGGGCGGTTGATCCACTGCACGTCGCCGACGTGGGGGTGTCCGGGCGTCTGGATGCCCCCACGTCGGCGATATGGAGTGGATCAGTGTCGGACGAGGCAGGCAGGCACCCACGTATCGCCCGCATCGCCGCCTTTGCTCTGCTTCAACCCACGCAACAGTGTGCGTCCGATCCGGGTACCCCGGGTGTTGCGTAGGTTGAAGCAGAGCAAAGGGCGACCCGAACGCCCTGCCACCGCCGGGTGCCCCGGGGCGCCCAATGATCAGGCTCTTACCTCGCCGGCCGCCGCCCTGTGGCAACGGCGTTGAGGCGGGGTGGGGGTGAGGTCAGGCGGGGACGCGGGCCACGGCGAAGACGGACTGGCCGAACGGGGGTCGGACGACCTGTTCGGCGGCCTTCGTGGCGGGGAGGACGAGGGTGTCGTACACCTTGACCATTGGCCCCTCCTTCGGCATCAGCCGGAAGACCTTCGTGGCCATGAAGTAGCCGATCAACCCGAGCGCGTTGGCGTAGTGGATCTTCTCCACCGTCAGGCCGGCCTCGGTCATCGCCGCACCGAGCGTCTTCTTGGTGTACCGGCGGACGTGGCCGGTGGCGATGTCCGCCGGGCTCATGGCGAACTGGAACGCCGGCACGATGATGATCACCGCGCCGCCGGGGCGGACCAGGTCGCGCATGCTGCGCAGCGCGCCCACGTGGTCCTCGATGTGCTCCAGGACGTTGTACGAGACCGCGGCGCTGTAGTCCCCCCGGTCGTTGTGCGGGAGCAGCATCTGCCGGACGTCGATGCCGGGCTGGGCGGCGAGGCGCTCCTTGAGCTGCACCAGCCGGTCGGGGTCGGCCTCGGTGGCGGTGAACCGGGGCAGCCGCTGCGACCATTCCAGCGCGTAGTCACCGAGGCCGCTGCCGATCTCGATCGGGTCGTCACCGAGGTACGGCACCGCCAGCTCGACGAACCAGCGGCGGTGGTTGACGGCCGTTGCCAGGCCCTCCAGCACCTCGGACTGGACGCGCTGATCCCCAGTGATTTCTGCCATGCGTCGATTCCTCACGATATGAACTCGAACCGTGCCTGGACCGACAGAGTGAATCATCCGCTTGGATGGCAGAAGAATCGGGGGAGCGGTTGGCCGAATTGCGGTCGGGGGGTGGGCACGTGATCGGCGGTCGGCGAACCCGGCACATAGTACGGCAGTACCCCGAAACATGTCACGGCACCGCCATACGCTGACTACCCTATGAATTGTCATGACTACTCCCGAACCGGACGCGCCCGGCGACGGCCCGGCCACCGCGTCGCCGGTGGAGGAGGCCGGCGGCGGCGATCGGTTGCGCCGTAACGGGAAGTGGGCCGATCTGGCCGCCGTGCTGAGCTTCGTGGTGCTCGGCTTCTGGGTCACCGGGCGTCTCTGGTGGGACCCGGGCAGCGGAGTGCGGGACAACCGCTCCGACCAGTCACAGTTCGAATGGATGATGGCGCACGGTGCGCGAGTGGTCACGCATTTCGCGTACCCGTTCCATTCGGATCAGATGAACGTGCCGGACGGCGTCAACCTTATGGCAAATACGTCCGTATTATCCATTTCATTGCCAATGACGCCGGTCACCCAGCTGTTCGGGCCACGTGCGGCATTCCTGCTCTTTCTCACCCTCGGAATGATCGCCACCGCCACCGCCTGGTACTTCCTGCTCTCCCGCGTCCTGGTCGGCGCCCGGGGGCCGGCCTGGCTGGGCGCGGGCTTCTGCGCGTTCGCGCCGGCCATGGTGTCGCACGCCAACGGGCACCCGAACATCGTGTCGCAGTTCGTCGTCCCATTGATCATCTGGCGTACGCTGCGGCTCGCCGAACCCGGCCGCTGGCTGCGCAACGGGGTGCTGCTCGCTCTGGTGATCGTCTGGCAGGCGTTTCTCAACCTGGAGATCCTGCTGATGACCGCGATCGGGCTCGGCGTGATCGTCGGCGCGCTGGCCCTCGGCCGCCCCGCCCTGCGGTCACGGGCCCGGTCCTTCCTCGCGGGCCTAGCCGTCGCCGCCGTGGTCGCGGGTCTGCTGCTGGCGTACCCGCTGTACGTGCAGTTCTTCGGACCCGGCGCCTACTCCGGGCTGTCCAGCCTGATCCGCGGCTACTCCAGCGACCTGGCCTCGTTCGTGGCGTACTCCCGGGAATCGCTGGCCGGCAGCCCGCGCACCTCCGCCGGGCTGGCCAAGAACCCGACCGAGGAGAACAGCTTCTTCGGCTGGTCGCTGCTCGTGCTGGTGGTCGCCCTGGTCTGGTGGCTGCGGCGGTCGGTGGTGGTGCTCGCGCTGGCCGGGCTCGGGCTGCTCTTCGCGGTGCTCTCGCTCGGGCGGGAGATCCGCTTCGTCGGTCACGGCACCGGCGTGCCGGGCCCCTGGGCCGCGCTGGAGAATCTGCCGATCCTGCACTCGGTGGTGCCGACCCGGTGGGCGCTGGCGATCACCCCGATCGTCGGCGTGCTGCTCGCCTACGGCGCCGAACGCGCCCGCGAACTGGCCCGTACGCATCCGGCCGCTCGGCCGCAGATCCGCTTCGCCACCGCGACCGTGCTGACGATGGCCCTGCTGCCGATCCTGCCCACCCCGCTGCCCGTGGTGAAGCTGGACCCGGTCCCCACCTTCGTGACCAGCGGGGCGTGGCGGCCGTACCTGGCTGGTGGGCGCACTGTGGTGACGTTGCCGCTGCCGGACACGAACTACGCGGAGCCGCTGCGCTGGTCCGCCGCGACCCGGCTGGACATGCCGCTGGCCCGGGGCTACTTCCTCGGACCGGACACCCGCCCGAGCGCGGAGCCGCCGAAGGTCGCGCTGTTCACCGCGCCGCCCCGGCCCACCAGCAGTTTCTTCGCCACCATCCGACGGACCGGCGCGGTGCCGCCGATCACCCCGCAGGATCGGGTCAAGGCGGTCGACGACCTGCGCTACTGGCGGGCCGGCGTGGTGATCCTCGGACCGCACGAGCACGAGATGGAACTGCGTCGCGGAATGACCGAGCTGACCGGGATCCAACCGGTCTTCACCGGCGGCGTCTGGGTGTGGGACGTCCGGCCGCTGACCGACTGAGCGGGGCCGGCCCGGGAGTTGGACTCGCGGGATCAGCCCTGCCGGACGCAGCAGCCCTGGCAGACCTTCGGGCTGGGCAGCGTGAAGGCCAGGCAGCAGGTGCGTCGCTGCACGCTCGGCTCACCGGTCGGGCCGGGCACCAGCTCGACCAGGTCAGCCAGGTCGAGCGCGCCGAGCAGGGTGTCGATGCTCTGCACCGTCGAGCCCGGCAGCGCGTCCGCGGCCCGGAGGATGCCGTGCGCGATGCCGGAGGCGACCGAGCCGAGCAGCGTCCGGGTGCCCACCCGCACCTCCGCCTGGATCGCGGCGATCAGCGGCGCCAGGTGGGCGTCGAGCAGGGAGGCACGCAGCTCGGCCAGCAACTCGGCCTCGCCGGCGACGACGCGTACCTCCGGCAGGCCGGAGAGCGCCAGCGGGTCGCTCGGCAGCACGGCCACGGTGGTGCCGTGGCGCAGGCCCAGCGTGAGCAGGGGCCGGTGGTCCTCGAAGTGGATCAGCACGTCGGACGGGTCGAGCAGCGGCACCCGGCGGGCCGAGGCCCAGCCGAGCACGACCGGCAGCGCCGTCCAGTAGCTGTACGACTTCCAGGCCAGCGCGGCGCAGGCGTGCGGGGTGCCGCCCCAGCGGACGCTGGCCGCGTGCAGCAACTCCGGCAGGCGGGTGCCGTCGATCAGGGTGGTGGCGGGCGTCCAACCGAACTCGTCGTCGACCAGCAGGCCCCGGGCGAGACCGGGAAGGTCGTCGGTGCCGAACATGGCCCGCAGCGCCGCGGTGACGGGGGCGAGCGGCGTGGCGGTCACGTCCCGCCTCGGCATCACCGCTGTCACCGTGTCATCCCCCGTCCGCGTGACCGGGAGCGTGCCCCGGCGGACGAGCAGCGTCGTCCTGAGCTAAGGCTAGCCTAACCACGCCTGCCGGTCTAAGGAAAGCCTTGCCTCGGTCGGATCGGGAGGTCCGGGTCACTTCGGCTCCCGGCGAGAGCAGCGCTCCGCGCCCCGGCGTACTACCCGCGCCCGGCCTCCGAAAACGCCGCCGCAGGATCGATCACCGTCGGTGGATTGTCAAGCGTTGTGTCGACAAGGTGGCAGATGCGTGTGCGCTTCGCCACGGAACGTGAAACTAATACTCCCGGCCACGAGGAAGCCGATGACGACGTCACCCCTCGAACGGGCTGCCGACTCCTTCGCGGCCGAGCTTGCCCGCCATCGTGCCGGGCGAGGCCTGTCCAAGAAGCAACTGGCCATCCTGATGGGGTTCGACCCGTCCTACGTCAGCCACGTCGAGGGGCGCCGACACCGCCCGACCGAGGACTTCGCCCGCCGTGCCGAGGCCGTCCTGGAGGCCAGCGGCGCGATCTGGCAGCGCTTCCGGGAGTACGACGACCTCCGGCACGCCCGGTCCGGCCAACCGCACCGCGAACCCCCGCTGCCCGGCCAGTGGCTGCCCCCCGGCACCGGCCTCGTCGTGGAGCGGGAACTGGCCACCCTCACCCACACCGACGACGCCTACCGGTGCGTCATCCGCCGCGAGCTCTACAACGCCGGCACCGAGCCGGTCACCCGCTACCTCGTCCGCGTCGCGGTGGACCGCTACCCGAACGACCCCGGTCGCTCCAACCGGCACCACCGGGAGCACCCGCTCACCTTCGCCGAGCTGCAACTGCAGGCCCGCCGCGACGACGGCGCCGGCGACCCGGAGCCGATGCACTGGCGGGCGAAACACGACCGGGACGCGTTCAAGGAGATCTGGCTGCTCTTCGAGAACGGCGAACGGCGTTTCCCGCTCTACCCCGGCGACCGGGCCATCATCGAGTACGCGTACAGCGTCGGGCGCGAGAAGTGGGGCCCCTGGTTCCAGCGGGCCGTCCGGCTGCCCACGCGGCACCTCGCCGTACGCCTGGATTTGCCGGTGGCCCTCGACCCGCAGGTCTGGGGCGTGGAAACCTCGCTCTCCGCGGAGGAGGGCCCGCTGCGGACGGCGCCGCAGCGTCGCGACGAGGGCGACCGGGCGATCTACGACTGGCAGACCGACGCCCCGCCGCTCAACGCCCGCTACCGGATGCAGTGGCGCTTCCGGGCTCGGCCGGACGCCGACCCGGACGTCGGTCCCGGCGGCACCCGGGTCCGCCCCAGCGAGCGGATGCGCGGGATCGGCATCGTCCAGCGTGGGGCCGACCTCCTCCGCCAGCAGGTCCGGCAGTTCGACCTGCCCGGCGAGGAACCTGTGGCCCGGGACGTCGTGGACCGACTCACCATGGCGCTGTCCCGGCTCGACGAGCTGCACCCGTTCAACAAGGGAGTGGGCATCGCCGCACCGCAGCTCGGCGTCGGCCGCGCCGCCGCCGTGGTCCGACCCCCCGACCGGACGGCGGAACCGGTCGTCCTGCTCAACCCGCGGGTGGTCGACGCTGACCCGGAGACCGACGAGCAGTACGAGGGGTGCCTCTCCTTCTTCGACCACCGCGGTCTGGTGCCCCGACCGCTGCGACTCGACGTGGAACACGCCCAGTACGACGGCAGCCGGATCATCACCTCGTTCGAGTTCGGCATGGCCCGGCTCGTCGCGCACGAGATCGACCACCTGGAGGGGCGGCTCTACGTCGACCGGATGGCGCCCGGCGTGCCGCTGGTGCCGGTGGAGGAATACCGGGAGACGGGGCAACCCTGGCGCTACTGAGCAGGGCGGGGACCGGGGCGCGTGCCCCAGGGGGCAGG
>NZ_JBFAPG010000031.1:0-25171 GCF_040675595.1 Micromonospora sp. NPDC049580 | reverse complement strand
GGTGGCGGGTCAGGCGATGGTGGCCAGGGCGGCGCGGACGCGCTCCACCACGGCCTTGACCGCCGGTTCGGCCAGATCGGCGTACGTGGGCAGGTTGATGCCGCGCCGACTCAGGTCCTCGGTCACCGGACAGTCCGCGCCCGGATCACGATGCGCGGGTAGGTCCGGGATCGGCACGAAGAACGGGCGGGTCTCCACGCCGAGCCGGGCGAGCGCCCGGGCCAGCGCGTCCCGGGACGTCGCGTCCTCCTCGGCCCCCACGAGGAAGGCCGCCATCCAGGGCGCCCGGCGAACTCCGGCGGCCACCGGCTGCGCCGACAGCGCCGGCTCGTCGGCCAACTGCTCCTCGTAGCCGGCGATCACCCGGTCCCGAAGGGCGATGATCTCGTCGGCCCGCTCCAGTTGGGCGCAGAGCACCGCGGCGCACAGGTTCGTCATCCGGTAGTTGTAGCCCAGCACCGGGAAGTAGTACCGCCGGTGCGGATCCATGCCCTGGTTACGCAGCAGGCGCATCCGGTCGGCCAGGGCCGCGTCGGAGGTGGTCACGCAGCCGCCCTCGCCGGAGGTGAGCACCTTGTTGCCGAAGAACGAGAACGTCGTGACGTCGGCGAGCGATCCGGTGGGCCGCCCGTCGAGGGTGGCGCCGAACGACTCGGCCGCGTCGGCGACCAGGAGCAGACCGTGCCGGTCGCAGAGCTGGCGCAGCGCGGTGTAGTCGGCCGGGTGCCCGTACAGGTCGACGGCGATGACCGCCCGGGTATGCGGGCCGATCGCGGCGCGTACCCCGGCGGGGTCGACACACCAGCTCTCCGGTAGGACGTCCACACAGATGGCGCGCGCGCCGCAGTACGCGACGGCGTTGGCCGTCGCCACGTAGGTCAGCGCGGGCACGATCACCTCGTCCCCCGGCCCGATGCCGGCCGCCGCGAGGACCAGGTGCAGCGCGACAGTGCCGTTGCTGGTCGTCACGGCGGTGTCGGCGGCGCAGCGACGGGCGAAACGCTCCTCGAAGTCACGCAGGTACGGGCCCTGTGAGGAGATCCACCCGCTCCGCAGCGCGTCGAGGACGTACCGCTCCTCCAACGTGGAGAGGCTCGGTCGGGCCACCGGATAGGTGTCCTCCGCGATGCTCATGTTCCAACCTCTCCGCTGTCGACGGCGTCGTTCGCGGCCTCGGCGACGAACGGGGACCGTGGCACCGGACCCGATCCGCCCCGCGCGGCCCAGCTCAGGACGTCCAGGTAGTCGCGCCCAGTGGCCGCCCAGGTACGCCCGGACAGCCGGTCGTTCGCCCGCCGCGAGGCGGCGGCGTAGCGTTCCCGCTCGTCAAGCAGGTGCCGCACCGCGGCGGCCAGGGACAGTGGATCCCGCGCCCGGAAGACCGCCGCCTCGGCGCGATTGAACTCCAGCTGGTCGAGCAGCGGCTCGACGTCGGCGCAGGCGACCGGGAGACCCCAGGTGAACGCCTCCAGCAGCGCGCCGCTGGCCGCCTCCCAGAGCGAGGGTACGACCACCGCGTCCGCTCGGGCGTAGATGGCGTTCAGCTCGTCCAGGCTGACGTAGCCGGGGAAGGACACCCGGCCGCGCAGGTCGGGTTGCGCGGCGCGGGCGAGCAACCGGCTCGCCTCGGGCTCGACCAGCGGCCCCGGACAGATCAGGCGGCACTCCGGCAGCAGCGCCATCGCCTCCAGCAGGGTCGCGTGGTTCTTGTGCTCCGCGGTGGACGACGGATAGACCAGCAGCCCCGGTTCGGGCCGCGCGTGCGCCTGCTTCGGTGCGGGTTGGAACGCCGGGGTGGGGATGAGCACGGTCCGCTCCGCGGCCTCCGGGAAGAGGCGCAGGGTCTCCCGGTACGGATGGGGCCAGGTCACCACGATCGCCGCCGCGTGGGCCACATTCTCCCGGATCACCGCCGCGAAGCCGGGGGCGTGGAACTCGGCCCCCAGGTGGCGCAGATCGTGCAGGACGACGACCGATCTGGTCGACCCGATCGGCGCACAGTGGAACGGGAACAGGGTGACGTCGACGTCGGTGTGCCGCATGACGGACCGTTGCCGGATGGCGTTGACGGCCGTGCGGACCGTACGGGAGTTGCGCACGGCCCGCGGCGTCCACCGGCGCAGCAGTTGGCCGGTGGGGTTGTCGGAACGGAGCGGCTGCGCCACCTCGGTCCAGCCGATCCGCGCGTCGGGCACCTGGTCCCGCCACTCGGCCAGCGTGCCCCGCAGGATGTTCACCCGCAGGTCGCAGGAGTCGTCGGCGGCCATACCGGTCAGCAGGCCGTAGGTGAAGGCTTCGAGCCCCGCGGCGTGACCGGGGCGGATGGGTGCGGCGTCGACCGCGACCCTCACCGGTCCACCCGGATCAGTCGGCCCATCCGCTCGTCCTCGAGGAGCTGCCGGTCGGCGTCGACCATGACCCGGACCAGGTCGCTGAAGAGCGTCTTCGGGGCCCAGCCCAGCTTGCGTCGGGCCTTCGAGTAGTCGCCGATGAGGGCGTCGACCTCCGCCGGGCGGAAGTAGGCGGGGTCCAGCTCTACGTACCGCTGCCAGTCCAACCCGACCCGGTCGAACGCGGCCTCGACGAACTCGCGCACTGTGTGGCCCTCGCCGGTGGCGACCACGTAGTCGTCCGGGGTGTCCTGCTGGAGGGCGAGCCACATCGCCTCGACGTACTCCGGTGCGTAGCCCCAGTCCCGAACGGCGTCCAGGTTGCCCAGGTAGAGCTTGTCCTGGATGCCGGCCTCGATCCGCGCCACCGCACGAGTGATCTTGCGGGTCACGAAGTTCTCGCCCCGGCGTGGGCTCTCGTGGTTGAACAGGATGCCGTTGGCGCAGAACATGTTCCAGGACTCGCGGTAGTTCACCGCCGACCAGTAGGCGTACGCCTTCGCGCACGCGTACGGGCTGCGCGGGTGGAACGGGGTTTCCTCGCGTTGCGGCGGCGGGCTCGAGCCGAACATCTCCGACGAGGACGCCTGATAGAACCGGCAACCGACGTCGGCGGAGCGGGCCGCCTCCATCATGCGCAGCGCCCCGAGCCCGGTGACGTCCGCCGTGTACCCGGGGATGTCGAAGGAGACCCGGACGTGGCTCTGCGCGCCCAGGTTGTAGATCTCGTGGGGGCGGATGTCGCGGATCAGCGCGGTCAGCGAGGCGGGATCGGAGAGGTCGCTGTAGTGGAGGAAGAGTCGGGCGTCACCGCTGCGCGGATGGACGTCCACGTGGTCGATCCGCTCGGTGTTGAAAGAGGACGACCGCCGTTTGATGCCGTGCACCGTGTATCCCTTGTCGAGCAGGAACTCCGACAGGTAACTGCCGTCCTGACCGGTGATGCCGGATATGAGTGCCGTTCGTGACATGAAGTCCCTCTCCTGCTGGGCCGGTTTTCCCCGCCGAATCCTTATATCGCTCTCGGAGTCGGCACTCCTGCGGTTTCATGTAACTGGCGGAATTGATTCTTCGCGGCCCCTGCGCAGCCCAGTCGCGGCAGCTCAGTTCGGAGGAGGGCTCAGTCACGGATCGAACATCCGATCGTTAGGCGAATCGATCCTGTGGCACGAGCGAGGAGCGAGGATGGCCGGCGATCCCACCCCCGCGGCGGACACCCGAGAAAGGCCGGCGACTGTCGACGAGAGCAAATTCCACGTCCTGGTGACCGCCGGCTATTTCGCTCCCGGTTGGCGGGCTGGAGGGCCGGTCCGGTCCATTTCCGAGGTGCTCGCCCTGGCCAGTGACGACATTGAGACGTCAATGCTGACCCGTGACCGCGACCTCGGTTGCCGCGACCCCTATCCGGGGCTCTCCGGTCGCTGGGCCCGGGTCGGCCGGACGAACGTCTTCTATCTCGGCGTACGTCGGCCGGGGCACTGGCGGTCGCTCTGGCGCTCGCTACGCGTCGGCCGGTACGACCTGCTGTACGTCAACAGCGTCTGGTCGACCTTCTCCATCCTGCCGATGGCCGCGGCCCGGCTCGGTCTGCTGCGGGTGGGCCGCATCCTGGTCGCCCCCCGGGGTGAGTTCGGCGCGGCCGCGCTCCAGGTGCACCGACTCCGTAAGCGGATCTTCCTGACCGCCTGGCGGCGGATGCTGCTCGACCCTCGGGTGCTGTGGCACGCCACCACGCCGGTCGAGGCCAACGACATCCAGCGGGTGCTGCCCCGGGCGCGGATCGGTGTCGTCGCGGTCAGCCGGGGCCCCGAGCCGGACGAGTCGCCGGTCGCGACACCCGCGACCCACCACGCGCGGCTGGTCTTCATCGGGCGGATCTCGCCCATGAAGAACCTCGACCTGGTGCTGGCCTCGCTCGCCTTCGTGCCGGTGCCGGTGCGGCTGGACATCTACGGCCCGGTGGAGGACCAGGCGTACTGGCGACGCTGCCGGGAGCACCTGGCCGAGCTGCCCGAGTCGGTCACCGTCAGTTATCGGGGTGAGCTGCCACCCGAGCAGGTCCGCGCGACCTTCTTCCGCTACGACGCGTTCGTCATGCCGACCCGGGGGGAGAACTACGGCAACGCCATCGCAGAGAGCCTCTCCGCGTGCTGCCCGGTGCTCTGCTCCGACCGGACACCCTGGACGGCGGTGCTGCGCGACGGCGGCGGGCTGGTCCTCACCGAGCTGACCGCGGCGGCGTTGGGTGCCCTCGTCACCCAGGTGGCGACCGCCACCCCCGAGCAGCGGCACGCGGCCCGGGTCGAGGCGGGAGAGGCCTACCGCCGTTGGCGGGCGAGCCGGGCGCCGATCAGCGTCCTCGACCAGGCGTGGCGAGTGATCCGCGACCCTGCGTACCGGGTGCCGCCGCAGGGGCGGACCCCGTGAGCCGTACCCGGCCCTGCCTTCCACGACCCGCACATCTGCCACCAGGAGGCGTCAAGTGACCCGCGTGATGACCGTCGTCGGAACCAGGCCGGAGATCATCCGACTGGCCCGGGTGATCGACGCACTCGATCGGACCGTGGACCACACGTTGGTGCACACGGGGCAGAACTGGGACCCGTCCCTCTCCGACGTCTTCTTCAGCGAGCTGGGGGTCCGAGCGCCGGACCTCTTCCTGCGCGCCGACACCCAATCGCTCGGCAGCCTCCTCGGCGCCGTCCTAATCGGCACCGAGAAGGCGATCGCCGAGCTGCGCCCGGACGCGTTGCTGGTGCTCGGTGACACCAACAGCGCGATCTCGGCGCTGATGGCCCGGCGGATGAACGTGCCGGTGTACCACATGGAGGCCGGCAACCGCTGCTTCGACCTGAACGTGCCGGAGGAGACCAACCGGTGCATGGTCGACCACATCGCCGACTTCAACCTGGTCTACTCGGAACACGCTCGACGCAACCTGCTCGCCGAGGGGATGCATCCGCGCCGCATCCTGCACACCGGCTCACCCATGCGCGAGGTGCTCGACCACTACCGACGGCAGATCGAGCGGTCCACCGTGCTGGCCCAACTCGAACTCGAACCGGGCGGCTACTTCGTCGTCAGCGCCCACCGGCAGGAGAACGTCGACCACCCGGACCGGCTCCGTCGGCTGCTGGAGTGCCTGCGGGTGGTCCGCGACGAGTGGCGGCTGCCGCTGCTGGTCTCCACGCATCCGCGTACCCGCAAACGGCTTGAGGCGCTGGCGGGCGACGGCCTGCACCTCGACGGCGTGGCCTTCCACGAGCCGTTCGGCTTCTTCGACTACGTGACCCTGCAACGGCATGCCCGATGCACCCTCTCCGACAGCGGCACGGTCAGCGAGGAGGCCGCGATTCTCGGGTTCCCGGCGGTGACCCTGCGCGAGTCCATCGAGCGTCCGGAGGCAATGGACAGCGGGGCGATCGTGATGACCGGCCTGGAGCCCGACGGGGTCGTCGAGGCCATCCGGGTGGTGGTGGCGCAGGTGGCCGAGAGTTCGGTCGCCTGTCCGCTCGACTACCAGGTCCCCGACACGTCACGCCGGGTGGTCGACTTCATCCTGTCGACGGTGCGCCGCCATCACGACTGGGCGGGCATCCGCCGCTGAGCCGGCCGCCGGCCGGGCCGGCACACCCGTCACCACGACACCCGGGGGGACATCGCGCGTCACGCAGGCGCCGGCGCCCACTGTGGCGTCCCGGCCGACGGTCAGCTTCGGCAGGATCGCGGCGGTGGTGCCCACCAGGACGCCGTCCCCCAGCCGGCAGTACCCGGAGACCGCGGCGAGCGGATTGACCGAGACGTAGTCGCCGAGCACACTGTCGTGCCCAACCGTGCAGTTCTGGTTGAGGTGCACATGCCGCCCCAGCAGCACGTTCGTGGTCACCCGGGCGCCACCGGCGACGAACAACCCCTGCTGGTGGACGCAGTCGGGGCCGATCTCGGCGGCCGGATGCACCACTGTGGCCGCCGGCAGGCCGTACCGGGCGATGGTCTGGTCGGTCTCGCGACGCAACCTCGGATGCCCGACACCGAGCACCACGTGGGTGCTGGCGGGTTGGGCGGCCAGCCACCGGGTCGGGCCGAGGAAGGCGACGCCGAGGCGTTGTACCGCCTCGACATTGGACTCGGTGGGGTAGTCGTCGACGAAGCCCAGCATCCGCCACGGCGGCGCATTCTTCGCAATGGTGTTCAACAGCCGAATTACCCCATATGCCTCACGGCCCATCCCGCCCGCGCCTACGATCACTACGTCGGTCGTCAACCGCGGCTCCCTCGGCTACGGAGAACGCTGGCCGCTCTCCGTCATCTGAACCGGTTACCGGCGCCGATGGTGACGGGCGAGTGCCGGCGCTCCCGTCAATCCTCGCGTGTTCCAGGCACCGGCGTGCCCGCGCCGACGCCGGGACAGCAGTCTGGAAGGTGAGTCGAAGGTGAATGAGTTGGCAAGAACGCGTCTCCCCGACCGTGCCGAGACACCACAGAGGATGGCGCGATCCACGACCGCGCCCGGGTACCGGGTGCTCGCCACCGCTCGCGTGTTCGAGCCAGGCTTTCGCGGCGGCGGGCCGATCCGCTCCCTGCGGTTCATCCTCGACACCCTGCCGGACGACCTCGACGTCACACTGGTCACCGGGGACCGGGACCTCTGCTCGTCCGCACCCTACCCGGGCCTGTCCGGTCGACTGGTGCGGCGCGACGACCGCTGCGCCGTCTTCTACCTCGGCCCGTTCGCGCTGCGGCATTGGGTCCGACTCGCGCGGCACGTCCGGTCCCGCCCGGTCGATCTGATCTACGTCAACAGCCTCTGGTCGCTCTTCTCGGTGCTGCCGATCCTGGCGGTGGCGCTGCGACTGGTACGCGTCCGCGCCATCATGCTGGCCCCGCGCGGCGAGCTCTCTCCCGGCGCGCTCGCCATCAAGTCGCGCAAGAAGCGGCTCTTCCTGGCGGTCTGGGCCCCGCTGCTGCGTCGGCTCGACGTGCGCTGGCAGGCGTGCAGCTGGCTGGAGGAGAAGCAGATCCGCGCCGCCATGCCCTGGGCGCAGATCATGGTGAATGGCAACGAGTGCCCCATCCCGGAGCTGCCGGCGCCCCGGGCCGTCGCCCACGACGGGCCGCTGCGGTTGGTGTTCGTCGGCCGGATCTCCCCGATGAAGAACCTCACCAGGGCGTTGGAGGCGGTCGCCGGCGCCACGCACCCGCTGGAGTTCGACATCTACGGTCCGCGGGAGGACGAGCAGTACTGGGCGGGCTGCCGGCGCCTCATCGACGCGATGCCCGACCACGTCCGGGTCCGCTACCTCGGGGAACTCGAGGCGGACGAGGTGATGGCGACCTTCAGCCGATACGACGCCTTCCTCTTCCCCACGCTGGGCGAGAACTACGGGCACGTCATCCTGGAGAGCCTGGCGTCCGGCTGCCCGGTGGTCTGCTCCGACGCGACGCCGTTCAGCGAGTTGATCGCCGACGGCGGGGGAGCGGTGGTCCGGCCGGCAACCGCGGCCGCGCTGAGCGAGACCCTCGACCGGCTGGCCGACCGCTCGGCCGGGGAGCGCGCCGAGGCGAAGGAGACCGCGGGCCGGCGGTACCAGCTCTGGCGACAGCAGCTCCGGGAACTCAACGTGCTGGACCACGCCCGGCGATTCTGCGCCTGACCCGGCTCGCCGTCACTCGGGCTGGAGCTACCTCGTTGCAATGGTGGGGCCCGCGTGGGTGGGTCCGTCGTCCGCCACCCCGGTAGGCCCGATGAGCGAGGACAGCACGTGCCCAGTCGCGTTCGTACGATGGTCCGACGAGTCCGGGACCACCTGGCCGCCACCCGTGACCCCGAGGCGTTCGCGCGGTCCCTGGGGGTGAAGCTGACCGGACGGGTCAGGTTCTACGGCGTCAGCCGGGCGATGTTCGGCTCGGAGCCGTGGCTGATCACCATCGGGAACAACGTCTACATCACCTCCGAGGTGCAGTTCGTCACGCACGACGGCGGCACCCTGATCCTGCGCAAGGACCATCCCGACCTGGACTGGACCGCCCCGATCACGATCGGCGACGACGTCTACATCGGGATGCGGTCGATGATCCTGGCCGGCGTCACCATCGGAAACCGGTGCGTCATCGGGGCGGGCTCGATCGTCACGCGCGACATCCCGGACAACACGGTGGCGGCCGGTGTCCCGGCGCGACCGCTGCGGACCACCGACGAGTACCTCGAACGGTTGCAGGCCAAGTCGCTCGGCATCGGGCACCTTCCCGTCCCGGAGAAGCACGAGGCGATGAAGAGGATCTACGGGGTCACCACCGTCTGACCCCGCCCGCCGGCCGCGACCGACAGCTCAGGCCCGCCGGTACGCGACCCGTGGTGGCGGCAGTTGGTGGACGCCGGCGATGGTGATCGCCCCCAACGCGCCGGTCGTCCCGGTCACCTCGTAACCGAACCGGTCCCCGGTCATCGCCGCCGAACTGGTGCCGAGGTTGAGGGTGGTGGTGGCGGCGCCGGCGCTGCTGGCCCGCAACGTGGGCGGGGTGACACCGCTCGTCTGCCACACGTGCCCGTACCAGTGCCAGCCCGCCGGCAGCACCACGGGGACACTCAACACCGACTCCTTGACGCCGACGGATGTCACGGCGACGCTGCCGAAGTCGGCGATCGGGCCGAGGACGGCGGGACGTCCGGTCGCCGGATCGTGCGCGTACACGCCGTGCCGCATGGTCCCGGTTCCCGTCGCGGTGACCTCGACGCACACCCGGTCGACCGGGGTGGGCTCCGCCAGGTACATCGGGTGCAGCAGCAGCGACTGGTAGCTGCCGGTGTAGGTGACGGGCTCGGTCGGGCCGGCGAGGACGAGGAAGTAGCTACCGCGCGGGCCGGTCACCCCGGGGAGCGGCCCCACCGACGCCGGGTCGGGTTCCGCGCGCCACATCCCGTACCCGGTGGGGACCGGCATGCTGTACGAGATCCCGCCGACGGCGACCCGGTCCGGCACGGTGAGGTTCGTCGGGCCGGCCGGGACCAGCAGCCGGTGGAACAGCTGCGGAGCCGGCATCTGGGCTTGGGCGACCGCCTCGACCCGTTCGATCATCACGAAGTCGTCTGTGGAGTCCGACACGACGATCTCGGTGGCCGCCGAGGGCGGCGCCAGGTAGCGCCGGTAGGCGGTACCGGTCACGGATTCGCCGGCCTCCATGGTGCGACCCCACACCAACTGCGGATAGTTCTTCTTCAGGCTGGAGGTGATGAACCAGCCCTTGGCCGTGGTGTAGCGGGCCCGGATCTCGGGCACGCCGTCGGCGACCGGCAGCAACCCGACGGCGATGCCCCACTGCTGGACCTGGCCGCTGTTCACCACCCACTGGGTCATGCTGCTCGCCGGAATCAGCCGGTTCGTCAGGGTCGCCGGGGTGAAGTCGGTGAGAGCCGCGAGCGTGTCGATGTTCGCCCACACCGACCAGTTCAGGCCGCCGGCCGTGCCGACGTTCGGCATGAACTGCCGGCGGCTACCGCCGGCCACCGGGGTCAACGGACCGCACTGGGTCACTCCGGCGTTCAGGGTGAACCGCTCCAGCGCGGCCACCGTCTGTCCGATCAGCAGGCCGCCCTGCGACCAGCGGTAGACGTTCGAGATGCGGCACAGGGACGGGATCCGCGACATGATCGTCGCGATGGGTGTGCCGATGTTCGCCCTGGCTGTGTCGATCATCCCCCGGTAGGACGGGATCAGGTAGGACTCCCGGATCGTCAGCTCCTGCCCGGTGGACCGGCCGTCCGGCACCGGTCGTCCGTCCAGCTCGACAGCCACCGTGTGGGAGTGGGTGGCCGGGCGGATCTGCACGTCGGGCGTCAGACCCGTGATCGGCACGGTGGCCGTGTGGGTCGCCCCCGACAGGTGGGTGAGCGGCGCGGCCGGCTTGACCCGGGCGCCCTGCGCGATGCCGTCGACGATCGTGTACGGGTTGCCGAAGAGCAGGCTGTTCGCGTTGGTGATGGCCAGCAGGGTGAAGGTGCGTGTTCCGTCGGTCCACTGCGAGCCCACGTCGACTGTCGTCTTGCCGTGGTTGGTGACGACGATCTGGTTGCCGACGTTGTAGCCGTGGTTGCCGCCGACGTACGACCAGCCGGTGTTGATCGGGCAGTTGTCGTCGGCGGTGTCATGGATCTTCGTCCCGACGGCGGACATCACCGGCCACACCTGGGCGTCGGTAGCGGTCGAGGGCACCAGGGTGACCTGGGGGAGACCGGCGTGCCACATGCCGACCATCGCCTCGGCGTACGCCAGGTTGGCGGGCATGACCAGGTCACGGGTGCTGTCGAAGCGCGACCGGACGGACATCAGGGCATTGGACCGGTAGACGATCAGCTCGGGCATGTCGGCACCTCCACCGCGAACACGCTGACGACGAACCTCACTGTGCGCCTTCGGAGCGGAGTTGGCCCTTTTCGGTCAGCACCCGGACAGAGTGAATTTTTCGCCGTCGCCGTCACGCCGGCGGTGTTCAGTCGATGAACAGGTGTTCTGGCGTAAACGGGGGTTTTTATGCGCATTTTGATCACCGGCGGAGCCGGTTTCATCGGGTCCAACCTGGCCCGCGCCGCGATGGTCGAGCCCACCATCCGTGGGGTCACCGTTCTCGACGATTTCTCGGTCGGGCTACGGACCAACCTCGACGGGCTGGACGTCGAGCTGATCGAGGGCTCAATCCTGGACCCGGCCGCCCTGGACGCCGCGATGGCGGGCTGCGAGGCGGTGGTCCACCTGGCCGCGCTGCCCAGTGTCCCCCGCTCGCTGAGCGACCCGTTGGCCTCCCACCACGCGAACGCGACCGGCACCCTGATGGTGGTGGAGGCGGCCCGGCGACACCGGGTCGGGCACGTCCTCGTGGCGTCGTCCTCGTCGGTGTACGGCATGAACCCGGCGCTGCCCAAGACCGAGCTGACCTGGACCCGCCCGATGAGCCCGTACGCGGCCAGCAAGCTCGCCACCGAGGCGTACGCCCTGGCCCACCAGGCGTCGTTCGGGCTGCCGACGTTGGCCTTCCGCTTCTTCAACGTGTTCGGCCCGGGGCAGCGCCACGACCACGCGTACGCGGCCGTGATCCCCCGTTTCGTGCACGCCGCGCTGCGCGACGAACCCGCCGTGGTGCACGGCGACGGGACGCAGTCGCGCGACTTCACCTACGTCGGCACGGTCTGCGACGTCATCGTCGACGCGCTCCGCCGGCGGGTGCACCACCCGCACCCGGTCAACCTCGCCTTCGGCGCCCGGGCCAGCCTGTTGCGGGTCCTCGACGAGCTTGAGTGGTTGTGCGGCAGGCCGATCGCCCGCGAGTACGCGCCGCCGCGAACCGGCGACGTGGCGCACTCCCTGGCCGACAACGCCACGCTGCGGCAGCTGTTCCCGGACGTCGCACCGGTCGCCCGTTCGGAGGGCCTGCGCGCGACCGTGGAGTGGATGGCCGGTCGGTTGGACGCCGAGCGTGCCGTAGCCGCCGCACCTCGGTGACCCGGGCAGCGAGTAGGGCCGTACCGGAGCCGGTGGTCCCGGCGGCGGCGGCGGTCGCGACTGCCGCGCCACCGGCTGGCACCACTGCCGCGCCCGGCGCGCCGACCTCGGCGGCGTCGAAGGATCGGGACCGCACGGTCACCGTGGGCATCGCCGCCGCGATGGTGGCGAAGGGTATCGGCCTGGCCGCCCCCCTGGTCATCACCCCGGCCTGCTTCCGGTTTCTCGGCGACCAGCGGTACGGCCTGTGGATGGCGGTCACCGCCCTCACCGGGATGGCGTGGTTCGCCGATCTGGGGCTGGGCAACGGGCTGCTCACCCGGCTCAGTCACCTGGCCGACGACCCCCGGCAACAGGCCCGGGAGGTCTCCAGCGCGTTCGCCACCCTCGGCGTGGTCGCGGTGGCGCTGCTGGTGGGTCTCGTGCTGGTGGTCCCCGCGGTGCCCTGGGCCGGGCTGTTCAACGTCAGTGACCCGGGTGTCGCCGCGGAGGCGTCCGCCCTGGTCCTGCTCTGCTTCGGCGCCTTCGTGGTCAACATTCCGCTCTCACTGATCCAGCGGATCCAGTACGCCCGCGGCCAGGTGGTACAGAGCAACATTTGGCAGTCGGCCGGGGCGCTGGCGGCCATGGTGGCCGTGCTCGGCACCATCGCCGCCGGGTGGGAACCACTGGCGGTGATCGCCTGCGCGGTGCTGGCCGTGCCGGTGACCAACCTGCTCAACTGCGTGACCTACTTCTGGTTCCAGGATCGCGGGCCGCGGCCCGGCCCGAAACTCGTGCACCGGGCCACCGCCGTCGGTCTGCTCCGGCTGGGTCTGCGGTTCTTCGCACTCACCACGATGTCGGCGATCGCGCTGAACGTGGACAGCCCGCTGGTCGCGAACGTCCTCGGGCCCACCACGGCGGCGCACTACGCGGTGGTGGGAAAGCTGTTCGGCGCCCTGTCGATCTTCGTGGGGCTGGTCGGCATGACGGTCTGGCCGGTCAACGGCGCGGCTCTGGCCCGGGGCGAGGTGGCCTGGGTGCGTCGCAACACGCAACGCATGGTGCTGCTCTACGGCGTGATCGTGGGGACGATCGGGGTCGTGCTGGTCGGCTACGGACACCGGCTGATCGACCTCTGGGTGGGCGGCATCGATCGCGCCGAAATCCCGGTCAGCGTCCTGATCGGGCTGGCGAGCTGGTCCCTTTTGATCGCGGTCACCTCCCCGCTGATCCTGGTGCAGAACAGCATCGGGCTGCTCCGGCCACAGTTCGTCGGCTGGGCCACGTTCCTGCTGCTGGCCACCGCTCTCAAGGTCTGGGCACTGCGGGAGTTCGGGCTCGCCGGTCTGCCGGTGGCGGCCTGCCTCGCCTACGTGCTCACCATGTGGCCGGCCGCGCTGGTGGGGTACCGCCGGGCGCTGCGCAGGGGAGAGCCGACGTGACCGGGGAGTGCCGGGTGCTGCGGGTCGTTGGTGAGCTGAACTTCGGCGGCACCGAGATGCGGACCGCCGAACTGCTGCCCCGGCTCTCCGCCGCCGGCGTCCAGGTGCACCTGGTGACGCTCAGCGACCGGATCGGTCCCGGCCCGCTGGCCGGCGTGGTCGGCCGGCACGGCGGCTCGGTCACCCCGATCCCGCTCGACCTCCGCTTCGTCGCCCGCTTCCTGGGCCTGCTGCGGCGGCTGCGACCGGACGTGGTGCACGTCGACTGCGCCAACTTCTCCGGGGTGCTGCTCGCGCTCGCCGCCCTGTGCGGTGTGCGTGGCCGCGTCGCCCACTTCCGGGGGGACGACAACCAGCACCGCAACCTGCGTCGACGCGTCTACCGCTGGATTTGTAAACGGTTGCTGCGGATCTCCGCCACCGACATCCTCGGCGTCTCGCCCAGCTCGCTCACCTTCGGCTACGATCCGCGCTGGCGCGACGACCCCCGCTGTCAGGTGGTCCTCAACGGACTCGACCTGGACCGGCTCCGCCTACCCAGCCAGGACGACCTACGCGAGTTGATCGGCGCGCGCCCGGCCGAGCTGGTCTGCGTCAGCGTCGGCCGGGCCTCGCCGGAGAAGCGGCGCTCGCTCCTGCCGCCGATCCTCGCCGAGCTGCGGGCCCGGGGAGTGGAGGCGCACGCCGTCCTCGTCGGGCCGGGCGACGACGCCGACGACGAGCGCGTCCGGGTGGCCGCGGCCGCCGCCGGTCTCGCCGACCGGGTGCACCTGCTGGGCCCGCGTGACGACGTGGGCGGGCTGTTGAGCCAGGCCGACGTGGTGATCCACCCGTCCTGCCTGGAAGGGCTGCCCGGGGGCGTGCTGGAGCCCGTCGCGTTGGGCGTCGGGACGGTGGCCGCCGACCTGCCGGGGGTGCGTTTCATCGACGAGCACCTGCCCGGCGTGACCATCGTCGACACCGATGCCGCGCCGCGGCGGTGGGCGAGCGCGGTGTGCGCGGCGGCGGCGTACACCGAGCAGACCTCGGCCTCGGCGGCGGCGGACCGGTTCGCGCGCAGCGTCTTCGCCATCGACACGGCGGCCGCCACCCACCTGACGATCTACCGACGGTGGGCGTCGGCCCGCCCGCACCGCCCGGTGCGACCCCGACCGCCAGCCTTCTCGACACGAGGAGAGAGATGAACGACCAGACGACCGTGATCGGCCGGCAACCACTTCTGGACGCGGGATCGACCGGGCGGGCCGGCCGGCCGCGTCCCCTGCTGGTGGGCGCGTACGCCTTCCCACACGGGGACGCCACCTCGAACCGACTGTTGCAACTCGCCCGGTCCGCCGCGCCCGACGGCACGCAGACGCTTGTCGTCAACGACTGGCCCTGCGAGGTGGCTGTCCCGGCCGGGCAGTCCGGCGTGGCCGGCATCGACCTGGTCACCCTGCGGATCCGGGGTCGGCACCACCTCACCCGCGCGTCGGCCCGGCTGGCCCGACCGCTGCGGGTGCTGCGGGCAATCCGCCGGGCCGGCGTGGGGCGCGGCGAGGTGAGCGTCGTGCTGTTGCCGATGGCCCTGCTGACCCTCGGCAACTGGGCGACCCTGCGCCTCGTGCTGCGCTGCCCGGTGGTGGTGGACGCCAGCGAGCGCCACGACCGACACCAGTTCCGCCGCGGCTGGCTCACCCCGTACTTCGTCCGGCACCGCTGGTCGACGTTCCTGGCGACCCGGCTCGTCGACCGGGCCACGGCGGTCTCCACCACGTTGGCCGACTACCTGACGGGCCACGGCCTGGACGTGCTGGTGGTGCCGCCGCAGGTGGACTGCGACGAGTTCCGGGCGCCGCAACCACCAGCGATCAGCGACGGCCTGCGCCTGCTCTACGCCGGCGCTCCCGGGCGCAAGGACATGCTCGACGTGATCCTGCGGGGGATCAGCCGGCTCGCCCCGGAGCACCAGCGTCGGGTCAGCCTCACCATCGCCGGGGTCAGCGCCGCGGACGCCGCCGCCCACTCGGACCTGGACGTCGGGGTGCTGGACGCGGTCTCGGCCGACGTGCGGTTCCTCGGTCGCGTCCCGCGCGAGACCGTGCTGACCCTGCTGTCGGAGTCGCACTTCTCGATGCTGGTCCGCCCCTCCGGCGGTTACGCCGCCAACGGATTTCCGTCCAAGGTGCCGGAGAGTCTCGCCGCCGGATGCCCGGTGCTGCTCAACCACACCAGTGACCTGGCCGCCTACGTGCACGACGGGGTCGAGGGGTTGGTGCTCGACGGCAACCGCCCGGACGATATCCGGTCGGCGATCGAGCGGGCGCTGCGGCTGCGGGACGAGGAGTGGACGGCGATGAGCGCGGCGGCCCGGTCGCGGGCCCGCGAGTCGTTCGACTACCGGGCCTGGCGGGACCGGGTGAGCGCCTTCGTGACGGCGGGCCGGGACAACTGAGCCGACGCCCCTCGGCTCGACCGCCCTTGGGAAACAGCTAGCGCAGCACGGCGGTGGGTCGGCGCGGCGCCTCGTCGTCGAACACGCCGGCCCGCCGCTGGCGTGCCTCCGCGTGGGGCAGGCCGGCGCGGACGGCGGCGTCCCGGTCGACGGGGTTCCGCTTCTTCGGCAGGTGCAGCAGCGCGGCGGCGACCACGGTCCAGAACACGTACGGGTAGGTCTGGCCGGTGCCGAACATCGCCGACTCGGTGACCTGGATCAGCAGGCCGGTGACGACGAGCCAGACCAGACCCGCGTCGGCCCGGCGTACCGGCGCCCGCAGGACTACCCGCCCGGCGGCCAGCAGCAGCAGTAGCAGCGGCGGCACGGCGGCAAGCCCCAACTCCAGCAGCAACTGGAGGTAGCTGTTGTGCACCACGCTGACGCCGACGGCGCCGAAGAACTCGTCGGCGCTGGCGAGCTCGAACAGGTGGTTCCGCGACGCGTACCCGAAGCCCAGCGTGGGGCGGTTCTGCCACCACAGGTCGATCGTCGCCTGCCACATCTGGGTCCGCCCGTTGGACAGGTCGCCGCCGGTCGGGTCGGTGAAACGCAGCGCGAACTGGCGCATCCAGGGTGCGGCGAAGATGGTGGGCAGCAGGTTCAGCAGCTGTGCCATCAGCAGCAGGGCGGTCACCCCCGCGGCCAGCCGGACCATCCGGCCGAACCCGTAGCGCAGCACCAGCCAGAGCGCGCCGACGAGCACGGCGATCAGCGCGGTACGCGACTGGGACAGCAGGAGGCTGGCGGCGGCCGGCATCATGCCGAGCAGTGCGACGTGCCGCCGGGACTGCCGGTAGACCGCCCAGCCCAACGGGATCGTCAGGGCGCAGACGATGCCGAGCATGTTCGGGTTGTTGAAGAGGCCCTGGAACCGGGTGACGCTGGAGGTCGCCGCGACGAGCGTGCCGTCGGCGAAGCCGATGCCGAGACTGACCACGATGGACGCCGTGAGGACCAGGTAGACCACGTGCAGGTCAGCCATCATGACCGTCCGGTCTGGCCACCGCCGCCGGATGAGGACGTGCACCAGGGCGGCCAGCAGCAGCAGCGCGACACCCCGCTGGAGGGTCTCCATCGGAACCACCGACCAGGCGAAGCTCACCGTGGCGAGGCCGGCCATCGCCCAGAGCGCCGCGACGAACACGCGGGTCCAGACATCGGTGCGGGCCGGCGTTCGGCCCGGTAGGCAGAGCCCCCAGAGGACCAGGCCGGCGACCGCCGCGTACCGGGGATAGAAGCTGGCCTCGACCAGCGCCGGCATATTGGACGAGGCGCAAACCAGGAGGCCCATGGTCAGGGCCAGCATCCACCGCCAGCCGTCCACCCGCCGGGTGAAGGCGAGCAGCAGCACCAGCGCCACCAACCCGGTCGCGACCAACGGGACGGTGATGGCCGCGATGGTGGTGACCACCACGAGACACGCCGCGCCGACGAGCAGGCCCAGTTGGCCTATCCGGTTTCCCACGTGATGTCCTTCGAAGTCCGGCCGCTGGCGATGCCGGCGGTCGTCGGGTGGACAGCCCTCAGCGAGGCGCGTCCTGTAGGCCCGGTTGGGCCGGTTCGACAGCCCAGCGGGCCCTGGCGGCGTGCATCGCCCGGATCATGTCCGGCCAGTTCGGTGGCCGATAGCCGGTGGCCTGGGCGAGAGCGTCCGCGTTCATCGACCGGTCGCAGGCGAACTGGTCGTCCGGCACGATGTCGCCGGGCCACCCGTACACCTCGGCGATCAGGCGGAGCAGGTCGTACTTGGAGATCGGCTCGGCGGCCACGTGGTAGAGCCCGGTCAGCTCCGTGCGGGGCAGGATCACCGTCCGGAGCAGGCAGGCGAACTCGACTGTCGTCACGCCGCTGTAGATGGCCCGGGTGAAGCCGCGTACCTGCCCGCGCTGGGAGAGGAACCAGTCCACAAGCGAGCGGTTTGTGACCAGCTCGTGCCCGATGATCGACGTGCGGAGGGTGAGCGCGGAACCGCCACGCGCCTCACCCAGCAGCTTGGACCGCCCGTAGAGGTCGGGTGGGTCCGGCAGGTCGTCCTCGACGTAGCCGCCCCGCCGACCGGAGAAGACGCAGTCGGTGCTGACGTGGATCAGGCGGCTGCCGAGTTGCCCGCAGGCGTCGGCGAGCAGGTGCGGGAAGAGCGCGTTGAGCGTGACCGTCTGCACCGCGTCCTGCACGTCCGGGCGTTGCTTGATCACACCCACGCAGTTGACCACGACGTCCGGCCGCAGGTCCTCGATAAGCTGCCGGAGCTGGCCGAACCGGGTCGCGTCGACGGCCGGGGTGATCCGGTCGAGCAGGCGCCGGGGGTACCACCCCGCGCGGTCCTCGATGCTCCGGGCGACGCCGTGGACGTCGAGGTCCGGAGCATCGCTGAGCTCGCGGATGACCGCGTGGCCGAGCATGCCGGTGACGCCGACGACGAGGACCCGTCGCGTCGGGCGCGGCTCCTCCTCGCCGGGACCGCTGCGTCGGCGGGGGACCAGCTCCGGTCGCTGGCCACCGGTACCGGTGCTCATGCCGTTACGACCGCCGCCGCCGCGGCCTCCACCTGCGCCCGCACCTCGGGCAGCGTCAGCAGCAGCGCCTCGATCTCCGGTACGGACAGCCGCCGGGCGTTGTGCGAGTGGAAGTCGGCCAGGTTGCCGCTCTCGACGTCGCCCTCCTCGAAGTAGAGGGAGTAGTTGAGGTCGCGGCTGTCCACCGGCACCCGGAGGAACTCGCCGAGATCCTCGACGTGGGCGAGCTCCTCGCGGCTGGCCAGGGTCTCGTACAGCTTCTCCCCGTGCCGGATGCCGAGCACGTTGAACTTCGCCGGGACCCGGAACAGGTTGCACAGCGCGGTGGCCAGGTCGCCGATGGTGCAGGCGTCGGCCTTGCGGATGAAGACGTCACCCGGCTGGCCGTACCGGAAGGCGTGCTCCACCAGGTCGACCGACTGCGGCAGGGACATCAGGAACCGGGTCATCGACGGCTCGGTGACCGTCGGCAGCCCGCCCCGCAGGATCTGGTCGATGAACAGCGGGATCACCGATCCGCGCGAGTACATGACGTTGCCGTAGCGCACGCAGCAGACCCGGGTACGGGCGTGGGGATTGTTGCGGGAGTGCGCCTGCGCGACCTTCTCCATGAGGGCCTTGGTCATGCCCATCGCGTTGACCGGATAGACGGCCTTGTCGGTGCTCAGCAGCACCAGCGCCTCGACGCCGACCCGCTCGCAGGCGTCCACCACGTTCGCGCTGCCGAGCACATTGGTGCGCACGGCCTCCATCGGGAAGAACTCGCACGAGGGAACCTGCTTGAGAGCCGCGGCGTGAAAGACGAACTCCATTCCCCGCGCGGCCTTGAGTACGCTGTCGTAGTCCCGGACGTCGCCGACGTAGTAGCGGACCCGGTCGTCACCGAGGCGGTGCCGCATCGCGTCCTGTTTCGACTCGTCACGGCTGAATACGCGCACCTCGGCGGCCCCGGCGTCGAGCAGTCGGGAGACCATCGTCTGGCCGAAGGATCCGGTGCCACCGGTGATCAGGAATCGCCGGTCCGAAAGCGAGGAAACCACATCTTCTCCTGCCTGTTTCCCGGGGTGCCGTCCTCGGGAAACGGATTCTCGTCGAACGCGACCCTACGCGTGGACAAGAGGCGCTGTGACCTCTTCAGCTAAGAGGAACTAGAGTCGCGTTCGATGCTCACAGTGGCCCTTCGACAATTACACGAACAGTGATCGGCGCTGCCGAAGTAGCCGTTCGGCCCACCATTGTCGACGCCCCTGAGTCGTTAGCGCCAAAGACGGAGTTGGTGCTTGGAAAAGGTGGTATGCGTACTCCTATGCCAAAAGTTGCTCTCCACGCGGCGCACCCGCGCGCCGGTGCTTCCGACCTGACGACCGGTCGGGAAACACCTCCGGACGGCACTACGACACGGCGACCCTACGATCGCTGGAAGCGGCTTCTCGACGTCCTCGGCGCTCTTCTCGTCCTGCTGCTCGGCGCTCCCGTGCTGGCGCTGGTGGCCCTGGTCGTGCTGGTGGCGCACGGGCGGCCGGTGCTGTTCCGGCACACCCGCCCCGGGCTGCACGGCAAGCTGTTCGAGGTGGTCAAGTTCCGGACGATGCGCCACCCCGACCCGGACCGGGGGCTGGTGAGCGACGCGGACCGCCTGACCCGGGTGGGCCGCTGGCTGCGGGCCAGCAGCCTCGACGAGTTGCCGGAGTTCTGGAACGTGCTGCGGGGCGAGATGAGCGTGGTCGGTCCCCGCCCGCACCTCGTCCGCTACCTCAGCCTCTACAACTCCGAACAGGCCCGTCGGCACGACGTGCGACCGGGCATCACCGGGCTGGCCCAGGTACGCGGCCGTAACGCGCTGGACTGGGGCGCGAAGTTCGCCTACGACGTCGAGTACGTCGACCGCCGGTCCTTCCTGCTGGACCTGCGGATCGTCCTGGCCACGATCTGGGTGGTGCTCAGCCGCCAGGGAATCTCCGCGCCGGGCGCGGCCACCTGGCACGAGTTCACCGGCAACCCGCCCGCGCCGGCGACCGCCGAACACGACTCCGCCCACCGGCGATGAACCGGGTCCTGCTGTTGGGCGCCGGTGGATTCCTCGGCCGGCACATCCGGACGGCGCTGGCCGCCCACTGCACCGTCCGGTCGATCACCCGGGCGGAGTGTGACCTGGTCGGCATCGAGCTGCGCGACCTGACCGCGCTGGTAGCCCGGGAACGACCGGACACGGTGGTGACGGCGGCCGGGCGGATCGTCGGCTCCGGGTACGACTTCGTGCAGGCGCACGTCGTCGCGACCGCGAAACTGATCGAGGCGGTGGCCGCCGCCGCCCCCGGCGCCCGCCTGATCCGGATCGGCTCGGCCGCCGAGTACGGCACCGTGCCGCACGGCCTCGCCGTCAACGAGGAGTACCCGGGCACACCCGTCAGCGAGTACGGGCTCAGCCACCTGGCCGCCACCCGGTTGGCGGAGCTGGCGGGCGGGGCCGGCCGACTCGACACGGTGGTGTTGCGGATCTTCAACCCGGTCGGGCCGGGAATGCCGCCGGGCAACGTGCTGACTCGGGTGACCGCGATGGTGAGGTCGGCGGTCGCCACCGGAAGGGAGGAGATCGCCGTGGGCCTGCACGACACGTACCGGGACTTCGTCGACGTGCGGGACGTCGCCACGGCGGTCCTCGCCGCGGCGCGCTGCCGGCCGGGGCCCGCGCGGGTCTTCAACGTGGGCAGCGGAAAGGCGGTGGCGACGCGCGACGTCGTCCAACTGCTGGCCGAGGTGTCCGGCTTCTCCGGTGACATCCGCGACGGCAGCTTCGCGCCGGATGCCAGCCGCTCGGCCGCCGTGCCCTGGATGTGCGCCGACATCGAACGCGCGAACCGGGTGCTCGGGTGGGCGCCCGCGTACGACCTCGGTGAGTCGCTGACCACGCTGTGGCAGGCCGACGGCGAGCAGTCCACCCGCCCCGTCGCCGGCTCAGCGGCACGGTGAGGCCCATGCGGATCGGCCTGCTCACCCAGTGGTTCGACCCGGAGCCGGGCGCCGCCGCCCTCCCCGGAATGCTCGCCCGCGCCCTCGCCCACCGGGGGCACGAGGTCCAGGTCGTCACCGGCTTCCCCAACTACCCCACCGGCGAGTTGGCGCCCGGCTACCGGGTGACCCGCCGCCTCGACGAGGTCGACGGGCCGACCCGGATCCGCCGGGTGGCCCTCTATCCCAGCCACGACCGTTCCGCCCTGCGACGGATGGCCAACTACGGCTCGTTCGCCGCCTCCGCGCTGGTCTCCGGCACGTCGGCGCTGCGCGGCCTGGACGCCCTCTGGGTCGGGAACTCACCGATCAGCGTGGCCGTGCCCATGTGGTTCACCCGGTATGTGCAGCGGGTGCCGGTGCTGCTGCACGTGCTGGACCTGTGGCCCGACAGCGCGGTGGCCAGCGGCTTCCTCGGCACCGACCGGGTGTCACGGATGATCGAGCGGGGAATGGCCGGCTGGTGCGGTGGGATGTACCGCAGCGCCGGCCGGATCGCGTACGTCTCGCCCGGCGCCGCCGACCTGCTCGCCAGCCGGGGCGTACCCCGGGAGAAGCTCGTCCACATTCCAGTGTGGGCAGACGAGACACCGCGTACCGGCGTCGCGGACCTGCGCGCCGAACTCGGGCTCCGCGACGACCAGGTGGTGCTGGTGTACGCCGGCACGCTGGGCGAGGCGCAGGGGCTCGACCCACTCATCGACGCCTGCGCCCGGCTCCGCGACCCGCGGCTGGTCTGCCTGATCGCCGGCTCCGGAACCACCGAGGAGCGGCTACGACGCCGGGCCGAGGAAGCGAACGTGACACACGTGCGGTTCCTCGGGCGGGTGCCCCGGGAACGGATGCCCGCGCTGATGGCCACCGGTGACGCGCACTACGTGAGCCTGCGGCCCGGCGGCATGTCGGCGTACACGATGCCGAGCAAGGTGCAGGCCACCCTCGCCGCCGGGCGGGCCCTGCTGGTCGCCGCCGAAGGGGACGCCGCCGCCGTCGCACGGGACAGCGGGGCGGGCATCACCGCGCGACCGGGTGACCCCGACTCGATCGCCGATGCCCTGCGGGAACTCTGCGACCTGGGCCGGGAGAAGCTTGAGCTGCTCGGTCAGGCCGGTCGGGCGCACTACGACCGGGTCTTCTCCCTTGCCGCCGGCGCCGAGCGGGTCGAGCGGGCGCTGCGCGAGGCGATGGAGAGTCACCGGCGGCGCTGACCCCGGTGCAGCAGTCTCCGACAAGGCCGAGGCGCACGTTGTGACCTCGGCCTTGTGCAGCTCCCGGTCACGACGGAGCGAGCTGTAGAGTCGCGACGGCCGGTCGGGCGAGGGAAGCACCGGCCGGACCGGCGAGGGGATGGCGCGTGCTGCACCTGAGGGTGATCACCCCGGAGAGCAGATCGACGGAGGTCGTCGACCTGCTCTCCGCAGAGGCGGGGGTGACTCACCTCGCTGTGCTGCCTGGTGCCGCCCGGCAACCGCAGGGTGATCTCATCCTCTGCGACGTGGTGCGGGAGAGCGCCGACCGCGTGCTGCGGGAGTTGCGGCGGATCGGCGTGGACACCAGCGGCGGCATCGCGGCCGAGGACATCGAGCTGACCATCTCCGCGGCGGCCGACCGGGCGGCGGACCGGGCACCGGGCAGTGGCGCGGACGCGGTGGTCTGGGACGAGATCGCCGCGAAGACCGGCGAGCAGACGGAACTGTCCGGCACGTACCTCGTACTGATCGTGGTGGCCACCATGATCGCCGGCATCGGGGTGCTGCTGGACCAGCCGATTCTCATCGTCGGGGCGATGGTCGTCGGTCCGGAGTTCGGCCCCCTCGCCGCGCTGTGCGTGGCGTTGCTGCGCCGCCGGCTCGGGGTGATCGGCCGCTCGGTGCAGGCTCTCGTGGTCGGCTTCCTGGCGGCCATGGTGGCGACCGTGCTGAGCACCTGGGCGCTGACCGCAGCCGGCCTGGTCAGTCGGGAGATGCTGCTCGCCGAACGCCCGCTCACCGACTTCATCTGGCGGCCGGACGCGCTGTCCTGGGTGGTCGGTCTACTCGCCGGCGTGGCCGGGATGCTCTCGTTGACGTCGAAGAAGTCGGGCAGCCTGGTCGGGGTGCTGATCTCGGTGACCACGGTCCCGGCCGCGGCGAACGTGGCGGTCGCCGCCGCCTACGGCGTATGGGACGAAGCGGGCGGCTCGGCACTCCAACTGGTGATCAACCTGAGTGCGATCGTCCTGGCCGGACTGCTCACCCTCATGGTGCAGCAGGTCTGGTGGTGGGGTCTGGCTCGCCGGTCCCGTCGTCAAGTAACCGGGTGAGCAGGGTCCGCAACGGGATCGACTCGCCGTCGCGGCCACCGGCCCCCACCACCAACGGCGCCGGGCTGGGCTCCGGGTCAGCGCCGAACAGCCGGGCCCGCAGACCGCCCGGCACGGTCAGCAGGTGGAACCGGCCGGACACGTCCACCGCCCGGGTCTCGGCCCGGTCGACGTACCAGCCGGTCAGCCGGGTCCGGTAGCGCCCGCGCCCGTCGTAACCCCGGGCGACCAGGCGCGTGGTGGGCAGCCCGCACCGGGTGGCCTCGGCCACGAACCAGGCCACCAGCTCCGCGGCCTGCGCCTGCTCGGCGGCCCGCCGCCGCGCGTCCGCGTCGGCGTGCGCCCGCACCGCGCGCTGCTGCCGCTCCCGCCACTCGCGGCCGTCGTCCTCACCCACGAGCCGACGGTACGCCCCGACTCAGTCGAGCACGGCCCGCAGGGTGTGCCGGGCGATGTCGGCCATCACCGGGTTGGTGTCGACGTAGTACGGCAGCGCGTTGATCGCCTGCGCCAGGGCCCAGCCGCGCCCCCGCTCCCAGGTGGCGTCGTCCACGCCCAACGCCCGCCGGTACGTCTCCCGCGACCCGGGGTCCAACAGGTTCCACGCCGGCATCAGATCCACCGCGGGGTCGCCGACCTGGACCAACTCCAGGTCGATGACCGCGGCCAGCCGCCCATCGCGCACGAGCAGGTTGCCCGGCATCAGGTCGGCGTGGATCCATACGTCGACCGGGTCGTCCCGGCGCGCGTTCCGGCACCGGTCCCACACCTCGGCGAGCGCGGCGGTGTCGGTGAGTTCGCCGCTGACGGCGAGGGCTGCCCGTACGTCGGCATCCTGGTCCGCCAGGGGCCCGCCCCGGCCGAACCCCGGCCACGACCGTCCGCCGGTGTCGACGCCGTGCAGGGCGACCACGACGGTGGCCAGGTCACGGGCGAAGACGTCCGGGTCGTCGATCCGATCGGGCTGGGCCGTCTCCCCGGGAATGAACCGGTACGCCGTCCACCACCCGGGGTACCCGTCACCCGGCGCACCGAGGGCGAGCGGTTCGGGCACCGCGATCGGCAGGTGCGCGGCGAGCAGCACAGCGTGTTCCTGCTCCTGCCGCAGCGTGTCGCGCAGCGCGGGGTCGGCGGAGGGGCGCAGCGGAAACCGCAGCACGAATTCCGTGCCGAGCCGGAACAGGGCGTTCACGGTGCCGGCCGAACGGAGGGGGCGCACCGGCAGACCGCGCCAGCGCGGAAACTGTTCGGCCACCAGCGCGGCAACCACGTCCGCGCTCACGTCCACCTGGTCGGCATGCATTCGCACCGCGAGATCATCACCCAGAAGCCCGCCGACACGCGACCCGTTTCCCGCCCGCCTCGCTGCCCGCCTCGCTGCCCGCCTCGCCGGCTGCCGCTGGCTGGCGTGGTCACGGATGGCCGCGCTCGGCACCCGACCTTCGAACGCCCCCTGTCGAGCTGCCCCAGATCTGGGGCGGGCTCGCCTGGAAAGGCCGACAACTCCAGATCTTGGACAGTTTCCGTCCGCGCCGAACGGAAACTGTCCAAGATCTG
>NZ_JBFAPG010000030.1:0-25209 GCF_040675595.1 Micromonospora sp. NPDC049580 | reverse complement strand
GCTCGGTGGCCAGCCGTTCCGGGCCCGCCGCCGACGACCGGTCAGATCTTGGCGACCTGGTTGAAGTTGAGCTCCACCGGGGTCTCCCGGCCGAAGATCGACACCAGCACCTTGAGCTTCTGCTGGTCGGCGTTGATCTCGCTGATCGTGGCCGGCAGCGACGCGAACGCGCCGTCCGTGACGGTGACCGAGTCACCGACCTCGAAGTCGAGGACCTTGATCTCCGGCTTGGCCTTCTTCTGCTCGGTCTCGACGGCCGGCGCCAGCCACTTCAGCACCTCGTCGAGGGAGAGCGGCGCCGGCCGGTCGGCCCGGTCGGTCGCGCCCACGAAGCCGGTCACGCCCGGGGTGTTGCGGACACACGAGTAGGACTCGGCGGTCAGCTCCATCCGGACGAGGATGTAGCCCGGGAAGACCTTGGCCTGGATCTGCGAACGCTTACCGTTCTTGACCTCGATCTCTTCCCGGGTCGGCACCTCGACCTGGTAGATGAAGTCCTCCATGTCGAGGCTCGTGATCCGGGTCTCGAGGTTGGTCTTCACCTTGTTCTCGTAACCGGCGTACGAGTGCACCACGTACCAGTCACCCGGGGCGTAGCGCAGCTTCTGCCGCAGCTCGGCGACCGGGTCGTACTCCTCGTCCGGCGCAGGCTCGGTGGTGGGGAACTCCGGCTCGCTGGCGGCCTCAACCGACTCGTCACCAGCCGCCGTCGCGACCGTGGACTGCTCGTCCACCGGTCCGGCGGTCTCGTCGTACTCAGGCACGCTCGCTCACTTCCGTCACTATCGGCTGGAGACAGCCGGTCAGTCCGAGTTGCCGAAGACGAACAACACGACCTTGGCGAAGCCGTAGTCCAGCACGCCCACGATCGTCAGCATCACCGCGACGAACGTGACCACCACGGCGGTGTACGTCAGCAACTCCTTGCGGGTCGGCCAGATGACCTTACGCAGTTCGGCAACGACCTCGCGGAAAAACCGGGCGATGCGGCCGAACACGCCCACCCGACCGGTTTCCGGCCGCGTGGTCGGCCGGCTGTCCGCCGATTCAGCCCGGGCGCGGGACCGCGTCGCGGTGCCTCCCCGGGAGACCGGCTCGTCCGCGCCAGAGGCGTCGTCGTCGGCTACGTCGTCGACGATCTCGTCGTCCAGACGATCGTCGCCGGCGTCCTCGCCGCGCCGCTTGTTGTCGGCCACTTCGCCCTCCGTCGCGGAATCTCGGGTCGCACGCCGGGCGGCGTGCGCGGCGCTGGTCACGCCGGCCGGGCCAAACCGTCCCGCGACGGGCCGCGGCCGGTGGATCAACCGGGGGCCCCGAATGCCTCGGAACCACCCCGCCGATGCCACCACCACGGGCCGGACGCCGCCTTGTCGGCGGCGCGACCCACGGGAACGGTCAGGCCTGAGGCGCAGGGGTGACAGGACTTGAACCTGCAGCCTGCGGTTTTGGAGACCGCTGCTCTGCCAATTGAGCTACACCCCTGTGCGGCAACACTCGCCCCACGCGGTCACAGACGACCGTGCAGGGGTCACTTGCCCCACGGCGGACCAGTGTACGGGTAGGCACCCGACTTTCCCAACCGGTCTCCCCGCCACGCGTGGCGGACCCGATTCAGCGCGCGGTCCGGATGGTCGCCCGGGCCTGTGAGAGCACCTTCTCCCCCAGGCAGGTCGCGGTCACATCGAGCCGGGTGAGGCCGTCCTCGGTCACCTCACGGACCCGCGCGGTCACCTCGATCTCGGTCCCCTGGTCGTCGTCCGGGACCACCACCGGCCGGGTGAACCGCACCCCGTACTCGACCACCGCGTCGGGCGCCCCGGCCCACTCGGCGACCGCCCGACCGACCAGGGCCATCGTGAACATGCCGTGCGCGATCACCCCGGGAAGCCCCACCTTCGTGGCGACCCGGTCGCTCCAGTGGATCGGGTTGAAGTCACCCGAGGCGCCGGCGTAGCGGACCAGGTCCGCCCGGGTCACCCGGAACGTCTTGGCTGGCAGCTCCATCTCAGCCCTCCCCGCGGATCACGTACCGGGCCCAGACGGCGACCACCGGTTCCCCGGCGACGGTGCTCACGTCGGTGCGGGTGGTCAGGAATCCGTGCCCGCCCCGGCTGCTGACGTCCTCGATGGTGTTGGTGCAGACCAGCTCGTCGCCCGCGACCACCGGCCGGGTGTACGCGAACCGCTGATCGCCGTGCACCAGCCGGCTGTAGTCCACACCCAGGGCCGGGTCCTCGATGATCTGGCGGCTCGCCGCCATGGTGACGATCACCGGGAAGGTCGGCGGGGCGACCACGTCCGGGTGGCCCAGCGCCTGCGCCGCCACCGGGTCGTGGTGAGCCGCGTCGGTGGCGCCGATGGCCGTGGCGAACTCACGGATCTTTTCTCGGCCCACCTGGTAGGGGGCGGTCGGCGGATACGTCCGTCCGACGAAGGAAGGGTCCAGAGACATGCCGCGAACCTACACGGGAAGCACAATCGCCGATCTGGTCGGCAGGCAGCGGCTGAGCCGCGCCGTACCGGTCAGATCGGCGATTGGAAAGGCCTCGTCAATGGCCGGCGACTGCCAGCCAGAGATCAGCGGGTCTCGCGGTGAACCGTGTGCCGGCCGTCGCGCGGGCAGAACTTCTTCAGCTCGATGCGGTCGGGGTCGTTCCGGCGGTTCTTGCGCGTGATGTAGTTGCGCTCCTTGCACTCCACACACGCCAAAGTGATCTTCGGCCGGACATCGGTAGCCTTCGCCACGGCGGAGTGCCTTCCTCGCTAACGGAAACAACTACGACGCGTCAGCCTAGACGCTGACTGCGCGGACATGCAAAGTGGGCGCCAGTAGCGCCCATCTCCACGACCACCGGGAACGAGCCCGGAAGACGAGAGTAGCGGTGGCCGGACTTGAACCGGCGACACAGCGATTATGAGCCGCTTGCTCTGCCATCTGAGCTACACCGCCGCGGTGGGTCCAGCTGAACCCTCGAGCCCCCTTACGGAATCGAACCGTAGACCTTCTCCTTACCATGGAGACGCTCTGCCGACTGAGCTAAGGGGGCCTGCGCGATCTCCCCGTGGGGCGCGCAGAAGTAAGAGTACACGGCCCGGCTCGACAGGTGAAATCGGATCCCTGGTGATCGTCTACGCCCAGCTCAGGGCACGACACGCAGCCGCGGAAGCTCCCCACCGGAGATCGTTTCGGGGTCGACCTGAGCGCCGAACCAGGCCGCCAACCGCTCGTACGGCAGGGGTCGACTGAACAGGAAGCCCTGGCCGATCTCGCACCCGATGTCTTGAAGGAGCTCCAGGGTCAGCTCACTCTCCACGCCCTCGGCGACCACGGCCAGACCGAACTGCTGGGAGAGCGTCACCACCGCGTTGACGATCGCCAGGTCCCCCGGATCGGTCGCCATGCCCTGCACGAAGGACCGGTCCACCTTCACCTCGTGCACCGGCAGCCGGCGCAGGTGGGCGAGCGAGGAGTCACCGGTGCCGAAGTCGTCCACCGACAGCCGGACGCCGAGATCGCGGAGCCTGCGCAGCGTCGGGATCGGCCGGTCCGTGCCGTCCAGGACCCCCGACTCGGTGATCTCCAGGGTGAGGCGCTGCGCCGGCACGCCGTACTCGGTCAACAGCTCCTGCACCCGGTCCGGGAAGTGCTGGTCGGTGAGCGTACGGGCGGCGAGGTTCACCGCGATGGGCAGCGGCTGGTTGGCCTCGGCCCAGTCCCGGCTGCGCCGCAGACCCTCGCGGAGCACCACCTCGGTGAGCCGACTCAACTGGCCGGTGTGCGCGGCAACCGCCACGAAGTCCTCGGGAGCGACGGTGCCGTGCGTCGGGTGCTCCCACCGGGCCAGACACTCGACACCGAGCAGACGCCGGTCCCGCAAGGTCACCTTGGGCTGGAAGTAGACCTCCAGCTCGTTCTGGTCCAACGCCTGACGCAGGTCACCGGCGAGACCCAGCCGGCGCAACGACCGGGATTCCAGGCCCGGGTTGAACAACTGCACGCTGCCGGGCACCGATTTGGCGGCGTTCGCCGCCAGATCGACGCGGAGCAGCAGGGTCGCGGCATCGCTGCCATGATCTGGGTGTACGACGACCCCGACGGCGGTGTTCACGTCCAGGGTGAGCGCGTCGAAGACCATCTCGTCGCGGATCTGGTCGCGCAGCTGTTCGGCCAACTCCAGCGCGGCGTCGGCGTTCTCCAGACGCAGGGTCACCAGGAACTCGTCCCCACCGACGCGACCCACCAGGGCCGACGACGGCGCGCTGGCCCGCAGCCGGTTGGCGACCTCGACGAGCACCTTGTCCCCGGCGGCGTGGCCGAGGGACTCGTTGACCTGGCGCAATCCGTCGACGTCGAAGAGCAGCAACGCCACCACCTCACCCGGCGCGCCAACCTTGACCGACTCGTCCAGCGCTGCGGTGATGCGCCGCCGGTTGGGCAGCCGCGTCAGGGTGTCGTGGTAGGCGTCGTGCCGCAGGCGGTCGACAAGTCGCGAATTTTCGAGCGCCACAGAGGCGTGGGCGGCCACCGTCTCGAATACCGAGATATCGCGTTGGGTGAAGTACAGCGGGTCGGCGAGCCGGTTGGTGACCTCGAGTGTCCCAATCACCACACCACCTGAGCGGAGCGGAACGACCACTGTGTCCTTGACCCCCCGCTCGGCGAGGCTGGCCCTGAACTCGGGATCACTTGTCACGCCACGGCCGACAGTCACCGGGCGAGCGGTCTCCAACACCTTCTCCCGCAACGCCGACGGGGTCAGGGACAGATCCAGCAGGCCAGAATCCTCGACTCGCGCGGTGAGCAGAATCTCGGGGTGACGGCCCTGTGCGGGCAGCCAGAGGGTGGCGTACTCGGCCTGCATCAGCGCACGCACCCGGCCGAGCAGGGCGTCGACGAGGGTGCCGTCCTGGCCGCTGGCCGCGACCGCCATGCTCAGCTCGTACATGTCGGTGAGCGTGCGGTGCTGGCGAAAGAACTGGGTGTACGAGCGGTAGACCAGAGCGAGCCCGGCCGCCAGCGCGGCCAGGGGCACCAACGACCACCAGGACGCCTTGATCAGGATCAGGACGACCAGACCGGCGGCGACGTTGATGCCTGCGGTCAGGAGCAGTGACGGCGCCGCGCGGAGGGCTTCCCGGCCGGCCTGCCAGCCCTGCAACAGGGTGTGCACCGACATGACGGCGGTGAGACTCACCAGGAACACCACGCTGATCGCGCAGCAGAGACTCACCCACGTCGTCGGGCCGACACCCGACCTCGGCGGCAACGCCTGGAGGACGAGAGTGGCGAGCGACGTCCCGGCGGCGGCCCGCGCCACGTTGAACCACACCTTGGGCGCCGTGATCCGGTGTCGCAGTTGGGTGACCAGGGACGCGAGCGTGTAGATGACGACGACCGTCAGCGGCGGCAGGAAGTAGAGCGCCAAGACGAGCGGCAACTCGGTAAGCGTCATGGCCACCGACTGCCGGCGGGCGACCAGCACCAGCAGCGGCAGACCCGCGGCGATCATCGCCGCGAGAAGGAGCGCTGCCCAGTGCCAGTCGCCGAACGGCCGGTCGGAGACCAGACCGGTGAGGGTTGCGCAGGCGACAGCCAGAAGGATCAGCGGAGCGGTGATGATCCAGGCGTCTTCCGACGACCTGCGCCTCGACTGGTCCCGCGCGATCATTCCGCTCCCTGGCGGTGTGGCGTGTCCCTTGACAAGCGGTGGCCCGTCGGACAGGGGTCGTCAGACCCAGACGACGTCCGTGAGGTGCAAATCGGCGGGTACACCGTGGTTGGCGATGACCATGGTGGCGACGGCGGCAAGGATGAGGAGCGAGCCATACAGCCGGCCCAACCTACGACCAGACATAAGATTGCTCCTGTCGGAAGGTCTCGTGGGGTAGTGGAGGTTCCACGATCGTGCCACAGCACGGGCAACCAGAGAAGTGGTGGCCGCCCGACTGGCACCACCGTCTGTTACTTCCCGCCGTTCGGCCCACCGCCCTCGTCGCACTGGGCCAGATCACGAGCTTGCGAGACAGTTCACCGCTGCGCGCAGTGCTGAAAACGACCTTCAACGCAATCCGGGTCCACCTATAAGCACTCGACACATCCGGTTCGAACGTTACGCTCAGTAACATCGGCCTGTGCGACCCGAACGCGCGCCTTAAGTCCGGCCATCGACCACCATACCGGCTCCGCGCCATCTCGCCAGTACCTCGTCGGGTTCATTTCACATGGACGACGCCTCCTGCCGCCGCTCGACCATGAACAGCATAGATGCAGCTCACCTGCGCAATCCCATCGACCCCCAAAGATGCAAGTTGCGTGCGCCATCAGGCGTACGGGCGCTCAAGCCGGCGTGGCGGCGTCCTACCGCAGCAGTCGGAACGGGGCCCACATTTCGGCCTCCGGCACCCCGTGGGCCGCGAAGCACCCGCCTTGTTCCAGTGGCCCCAGCATGGAGACACCCCTCGACGTAGCTGCGTGGCGGGACCCGTCGCCATGGCGCTGGGGGCCACGTCCGGCAGTTGGGCCCAACCCTGTGGCAGCCGAGCAGGAGCAGAGCCTCCTTTGGGGCACCCCGGGTGCTCTACCCGGAGATGCACCTTGGGCATGGTGAGCCAACCAATGTGCTGGCCCGGGCAACCCCAACCCCAGCAGCCCGAGCCGGTTCGTCAGCAACATCGCAGCCACGACGCCGGTCGGCGGCGAGGCACCGGGAGGGTGACACGAGCCCTGTGCAGAGCCGGTCGTGCACATCAAGAGACAACGGCCTTCGGTTGCAGGCCGATCTGGAGCGGCATCCGTCAGGAGATCGCCTCCGGTTCCCGGAGCACGAGCATCCGCAGCAGACCTCACAGCGACATGATCGACATACCCACAACCAGTCGGTAACGGCTGGACGCGGCCGGACTCGGCCGGACAAACGACAACGGCCCCCGATCAGCATCTCTGCTGGTCAGGGGCCGTGTCTGCACCTGGTGGCGGGTAGAGGATTCGAACCTCTGTAGCTTTCGCGACGGATTTACAGGGCGTTAGCGATCTCGCCGCAGCCAGCGGAGGCGACCTGCCATTTCTCTGCTCCAAACCGGAGCTATCACGCTAGCCGCCCACCATGTGCCCACGCTCACGCCTTCGGCAGCAACAGCCCACTGGGAAGAGTCCCAGTAGGCCAATCGTCGAACGTAGCGGGCACCTCGATGAATGCCTTATCAAGCCGCACCTCTCCCCCACTGAACCCCGCCCCGGCAAAGGACACCTGCCCGCCATCGAACATCGCTCTGTCAAAGGAAACCCGTCCGCCACTGAACGTCGTCCCGGCGAAGGACACCCGTCCACCACTGAAGGTCGCCCCGCTGTAAACCATCTGCCCGTTGCTGAAGGTGGCGTCATCCAGGGATACCGCCCCGTCACTGAATATCGCCCTAAGGAAAGTTACCCGCGCGCCACTAAAGGTTGCCTCATCGAGTGACACCCGTCCGCCACTGAAAGTTGCCCTATCGAAGTTCAACGCCCCGGCGCTGAACGTCGCCCCGTCAAACGACAACTCCCCGTCACTGAACGTCGCCCTGACGAAGGATGTCCGTCCGCCATTCAAGATTGCGTCGTCAAAGGACACCCGACCGCCACTGAAAGTCGCATGCCCGAAGGAAACTATTCCGCCGCAAAGCCTCGCCCGGTCAAACAACACCTCACCGCCGCTGAACGTCGCCCTGGCGAAGGTCACCTCCCCGAGGTCGAACCTCGCCCCGACGAAGGACACTCGACCGCCACTGAACGTCGCGTTCGAGAAGTCGCCACCGTCGAATGTTACGCCAGTAAAGTCGAAGTCGAGGCCATACCATGATGTTGGATCGTCCGCGGCAAGAGATAAATGCCTGCCGATTAGTCGGATGACAGTATGGCGTACTTCCCGTTCCTCGTAGGCGTTCCGAATCGCCTCCGTATTAACGCCCGCTGCCTGATCGCCAGGATACGTCTGCGCCCCGTTCAATGTTGGTGGCGGCGGGGCGTAGGGCATTCGGAGATACGCGCAGATGACGTCAATGCAGGTTTGCCGTCCTTCCTGCCAATCATCTGCAAGACCGGTCATGGCGTAGACCCCGGCAAGCCGTATTGCCGCCTTATCCGATCCAAGCTCCTCGGACGCCTTGGCAAAGCGTTCATTGTAGAGGCGGACACCGTTACGCTCGGTTTCTATCTTGGCCCGTTCATCCGCTGCTAGAGCGAGAGCCTTGGTGACTTCGGCCCGCAGGTCAGCAGCATGTGCCAGTTGGTGAGCGAATTCCGCCAGCGCGTTTGTATGCTCCGCTACTCGCTGCCGCCGGTATGCGACCACCAATGCAGCAACGCCGCCCATGCCCGCTACGACGGCAAACACAAGCTTCAAGAGGTCGAACAGAGTCGCTGCTGTGACCGTTGCATCGCGCTTGATTCCAGGCCAGCCCGCGTACCAGAGCGCTGCAGCGATCAGGCCCCCAACGAGCAACACCGCCGCCACAACTGCCAGAGCAATTGACCGGCGAATACCCCAGAGCCGCAACTCCGGCACGTGACTACCGGTGACTGGAATCGAACCAACCTTGACACGGGCCTCGGGCCCGACTGCGTCCTTCGATGCGGACATCTCCACCCCCTCCTTCTACCGCATCCCGTCCACATGAGCCTCAGCAGGACGTCCGGGACCACTGCTTAGAAAGTCATCCGAGGGCGTCGCCGATCTTGTCGTTCATGGTGTCGTCGCCGCCGTCGATGCAGTTGGCGTAGACGCGGAGCAGGACGGCGACGCCGTGGCCCAGGCGCCGGGCTACTTCAGTCGGCGGGACGCCGGCATTCAGCCAGAGTGAGGCCGCCGCGTGCCGCAGGTCGTAGGGCCGGCGGACGAGCGGCGAGGCGACCTGCGATTCGGTCAGCGCCTTCTCGCGGGCGAGCTTCCACCAGCGGTCGTAGACCGACTCGGAGAGCGGCCCACCGTGCAGGCCCCGGAAGAACCGACCGTCCGGGCCAACCCCGTGATTCTCGACGTGCGCGCACAGCAGCTCGACTAGCCGAGGCGGGATCGGGACCGTACGAGTCTCAGCCCTCCCCCGGTGCTTGAGTCCGCGCCGCTCGTGTGAACCGCCATCATCGGTCCAGTGCGACCCGGCGCGCGGCGAGGTGCCGGCGAGCACCAGGCGGCCCCAGCGATATTCGATCTTCTCGTGGTCGCAGGACCGGGACGGCTTGACCGCGGCCAGGTCGTCGAAGTCGACCCCGCAATCGGCGCACCGGCCGGCAAGGTCGCAGTCCTCCCGCCGTAGGTCCGCAGCTTCCGAGGGACGCATGCCCGCGTAGTAGAGGCAGCCGAAGAACGCCGTGACCTTGTCGGCCCGTTTGCCGAGAGACTTCACCGCCTCCAACAGCGTGGCGACCTGGGCCGGATTCGCCACCACCCGCCGGTCGATGGACTGCGCGACCTCGGGGGCCGTCCACTGCACCTTGTCGACCGGGTTGGAGTCGATCAGCTCCAGCTCGACGGCGTACCCGAGCACGTTGTAGAACGTGGCCCGCTTCCGCTGGACGGTGGAGGCAGCCGCGGGCTTGCCGTCGAGGCGTACGCAGAGGCTGTCGAGGACTCGGCGGACCATCGCGGGTGAGTCCAGCTCGACGACCGGCAGGGACGCGGTTTCCAGCCAGGCCAGCGCCGCCGCGTGCTCGGCGGGGATCTCGTCGGACCAGCGGCGGGGGTTGAGGCCGTAGAGGTACAGCGCCTCACGGAGCAGGGCATCAGCCGGCCGGCCGCGCTTGGCCGGGCGGGTCAGGGTCACCGTGATGGAGGTCAGCGCCTCGACAATCGATCGCCGGGTCTTGGCCGCCGCCCGGGGCCACTTCATCTCGACGTACGCGCGGCTGTGCGCGTACCAGGTGGTGGGGTTCTTGGTTCTGGCCTCGGAGACCGGGCGGCCGGTGGCCGGGTCGAAGGGCTCCCCCGCGTTGGCCGCCTGGACCAGCTCCGCGCGGAACGAGTGCGCCAGGGCTTTGGTACGGAACATGTCCTCGAAGCGTTGGCCGCTCACCGCCCAACGGACCCGCCACGGCCGAGCCTTCCGGTCAGCGCGCTTACCGATCTCCCAGATCTGGACCTCGTAGCTCTTCACGCGGCGTCCTGCTCCAGGTCACCGAGCCACCGACCGAGCGCCGACCGGCGAACCCGAAGCTGCCCGTTCGGGAGCTTGATGACCCGTGGTCCCTTGCCGGTCTGCCGCCAGTAGAACCAGGTCGAGCGCGGTACGCGCAGCTCGGCGAGCACTTCCGCCACGGTCAACAACTCCTCGTTCACTGCGTCTCCTCCCCGTCGTGCTGTGCGCTGTGCTGAGTTGCCGAAAGATCTGAGGAGCCCTGCGCGGCCCGGTCCTTGGCGGCGAGCAGTTCGGACCGCCAGCGGGCGCGTTCGCTGATCGACCGCATGAGCCGGTGGGTCATCGGGCCGACGTCGGGGTCGTCGGGTCGGGCGAGTTCCCAGGCGTGCCGGACCCGTTCGGTGGTGGCGCCCTGGTCGTCGACGAGCTGCGTGCCGTCGGTGGTGACGCCGAGCAGTGCCCGGACCCAGGCCCGCGCGTCGTGTTTGTGGTCGGCGAGGGTCTTTCCGGACCAGTCGCGGGAGATGAGGATGCGCCGGCCGCCGATGCCGAGGGTGTCGCGCTGGTGGACCTTGCCCTTGCAGCGGCCGGGCTTGAGCTTGGCGTGCGCCTTCTTGGGCTGGACGCCGTAGAGCAGCCAGTTGGCACAGCGGTCGGTGCACGGCGTCAGCTGGAGTTGCTGCCAGAGCCGGTCGAGGTGCTTGCGTTGCCGGTCGGTGGTCGCTTTGTGGCAGTCGCCGGTGTGCTTGGTGATGTACTTCGTGACGTACCGGATGGTCCGTTCGGCGTCCTCGGTGCCGGGCATGACGCCGCGGGCGTCGACCTGGGCGCCGAAGCGGACGACGTGCACCGGTTCCGCGTCCGGGTCGTCGTCGATGATGTTGAGTGCTTCCGTCCAGGTGGTCAGCGGCTCGCGGGTGTCCGGGTCTACCCATGCCGTCGCCTGCTCGTCCCAGATCGGGAGCCGGTCGAGGGTGTAGCGCTGGACCTCGACCGAGGGCCACCACACCTGGTGGTAGGTCGCCGCCGCCACGGTGCGGAGCACGTCCCGAGGGATGGTGCCCCGGATGGCGAAGTGGGCGTGCGGGGCTAGACGGCGTTGCGGCTCGACGCAGCCGGCGTACTGGACGTTCCAGCCCTCGCAGCGGCGCAGGTTCTGCCAGAACCGGTCTAGTAGCCGGGGGAAGTGCACGGCATCCCAGGCTGCACGGCGGTAGTCGTACCTTGCCGGGTTGATCGGGGTGCCGTCGGGGCGGACCGGGCCGTACGAGTCGAGGGTGAGGGTGAGCCACATCGACGGTTGGTAGGTGGAGCCGTCCGGGGCCGTGTAGGTCCTGCCGACGGTGCGCCGTTCGACCTTGCGTCGGGGCAGCTCGGGAGCGTCCTGGCGTCGTTTAGTGGAGCGCTTGCGCCGTGGGCCGGACTCGTCGTCCTGGTCCTCGTCGTCGGTGGCGTGCGGTGGTCCGACGCGCCCGCGTAGGCCCTCAGCGGCGATGGCTTCCTCTACCTCGCGGATTGCCTCGTCGAGGTCGGTCACCTGGTCCCACTGGGCAGCGCGTACGGCCTCGTCGCGGGAGAACTCCAGGTGTGCACGGAACAGGATCAGTGACTTCTGCGCCTCGGTCGCGGGTTCCGGGCTGGGTAGCGGCTCGTCGTCGCGGTGCCAACCCTCGCGGATCTGGGCTTGCCGTAGCCGGCGGTTTTTCTTGGCGCAGGGCGGGCACTTGTCCTCGCGGGTGGCGCCGCAGGGCAGGTCGATTACTTCGGTCAGGCCGGTGTCGAGGTCGGTGCGGCGCATGGCGAGCGGGCGGACGCAGACGCCGTACTCGATGGCGATGTCCTTGAGGACGTCGATCGAGCGGGGTAGCGCCATGCGGGCCGCCCGCGAGCCCGGCCGAGGAGCGACCGGGGTTGGGGCGGGTTCGAGGCCGGGCAGGGTCGGTGCCGTCATCGGATGATCCCGACGACCTGGGGCCGGTTGGGGTGGACGACGCGGACCGGAGGTAGCACCGCGGCTGATGCCGGCGGCATCACCGGAGCCGGCGGCGCGAGTTCGACCGGCTGCGGCTCGTCGTACCAATCGTCCTGCGGCTGATCGGGTTCGGGTGCCGGCGGGGTGGCGGGTCCGCTGGACAGGACGACCTTGACCAGGGCGAGGAAGGCCAGCGACGGCACCGCCGCGACGATCCAGCCCCAGACGGACGGTTCGGCTTCGGCGACCTGGGCGGCGAGGGAGAGCAGCGCGAACGCGATCAGGAGGACGCCGACCAGGCCGACGGGTCGACCACTTCGGCGGCGGGCGCGGATTTCCAGGCCGAGGTAGATGGCCATCAGCTCGACCGCTACGGCGTTGGCCCAGCCGATCCAGTCGGGTTGGCCGTGGGCGACGGTCAGGTCGTGGACGTGGGTGAAGGCGGCGGCGCCGGCCATAGTGCCGATGGCGAGCAGGATCAGCACCCGGACGCCGGATTCGGCGCGTTCGCGGATCATCGGCCGCTGCCGTTGTCGCGGATGGTGAGGGTGATGGAGATCTGTTGGCCGTTGAGGTCGCGGCGGCGGTTGACCATGTGCGCCAGGCCGTGCAGGGCCCCAGCGAGCCGGTCCGGGGAGCCGTTGAGTTCGATGTGCAGTGGCTTGAGGCGGTGGGTGCCGAGAAAGAAGCTCTTGAGAGACATCGGTTACCTCCGGGCCGGGGCGACGCGGGTACGGATGTGGTCGGGTGGCTCGCCGAGGGAGGCCACCGCTTCGGAGAGGCAGCGCCACAGCGCCCACGCCTCGTCGGGGGTCAGGTACATGCGGCGCCGACCGCCACCGACGGCCAGATAGACCGGGTACGGATCGGGCCGAGCGGGGTCGACGCGGACGGACACGGCCGTGCTGGTGGCACCGTCGCTGCCGGGCGCGCGGAGGCGGTAGAAGGTTCGGCCGTCGGTCGGGGCGGTCACCGCGGCTCACCCCCGTCGGTGTCCCGGTCGAGGATGTTCAGCAGCGAGTCGGGTAGCAGTGGTCCACGACGCTGCCGGGGCAGGGGTAGCCGGGTCGGTTCGGTGGCAGTTTCCCGGCCGACCTGGGCGAGGATGTCCGCCGCGTCAGCCGGGGCCGGGTACTCGGCAGCCAGCTCCCGAATGTGGTCGTCGGAGATGTAGGAGAAGCGGACCCGGGCCGGCTCGGGGATGCCGTCGAGGATCACGTAGCCGACGCCCTTGGCCCAGCGCGGCATCTGGTCGGCGAGGGCACCCCGGTTGCGGGCACCGTCGCCCAACACGAGATCGACCTGAGCGGCCTCGGTCAGGCCGAGCGCGATCCGGGTCGGGAACAGGTCCCGGAACGGCAGCACCTCCTTGCGAGGGTCCTGCAACGCGGCCACCACCAGGACGCCGACGCCGGCACCCTGCGACAGCAGCAACCCGAGGGACCCGGCGATGCGCTTACGCAGGTCGACGTCCTGGAGGTACGCGGTCAGTGCCGCCATCTCGTCGATGACGACCACGACCAAGGGGTCAGCCAGGGTCGGAGTGTGCACCCGCACGGCACCGGCAAGCCGGGTCTGCCGCTCCCGCATGACCGTCACGGCCTCGTCGAGTAGGTCGGCCATGGCCTCGAACGACTTGCAGGCGAACCGGGCGAACAGCGGCCGGCCCATGGCGAACTCCATGCCGCCCTTGGGGTCGATCACCCAGAGCCGGACCAGCCCGGAGGAGATCCCGCCGGCCAGGACGCGGACCAGCGACCACAGGACCGAGCCCTTACCGGAGCGGGTGGCACCGCCGATGAGGACGTGCGTGGCAAGCAGGTGGAGACACCAGTGCCGCAGGTCTTCCCGTCGCGCCAGGGGTAGAGCGGTGAAGTCGGGCACCGACGGGACGTCGAACGGGTCGACCAGGGTGCGCAACGCATCCGTGCGGACCACCACCAGGTAGACCACCGACGGCCGGTCCCGGAACCGCAGCCGGTCCACCGCGCCCAGGACCAGCGCCCAGTAGCCCGACCGGATCGGCGGGTCATCGGGACGCTCGGAGTAGACCCGGGCGTGCCGCCGGCCGAACGCGTACGCGAGGTTCGCCGTCGCCTTTTGGAACTCCTCCGGTGTCTGGCCGCGGACCATGCGGATGGTCAGCACGTCGAGCGCCTGATCCGAGCGGACCCGCAGCAGCTCCGGCAGGACCGTTCGGTGGTCGTACACCTTGGCCAGCCCGCACAGCGTCATTGCCTCGCGCCAGGCCCGCCGGTAGACGAAGAGCTGACGGAACCGGCCAAGGATCGGGCCGGCGCACCAGGTCCACCAGGACGACTCGTGCCGCCAGCGCCACAGCGCCGACACGGCAGCGGCCAGGACCACGGGCACGATCACGCCGGTCCGGCCGAACTCGCGGAAAAGGCTCGCCCCGGCCACGACCAGGCCGACGGCGACCGGGTGGCGAAGGCACCACCACAGGCCCCGCCACATCCACCGCAGTACCAGGCCGAGCGCGATCAGCCAGACCGGCAGTTCCAGCCGGCGCGGCCGGATCACCATCAGGTCCCCAGCGGTGGTCATCACGACCTCGCCACGCGGCCGGCGAATCATCGGGCACCCGCCACTGTGGGCCGCCGCAGGACGGCAGGCATACGCTTGGACATGTCACTACCTCTCTCAACAGAGCAGGGGAAAGAGACAGAGGGCGGGGCTGCCGTCCGCCAAGACCTGCCAGCCCCGCCCCCACCAGATGCAGCTACTGCGCCGCCTTCGTCGCCACGCCCGCCGGGGCACGCATCCCGGTCGCCCGCAGCGAATACGCCATCCGACCGTTGTTGCCCACGTACGGCGTGACCGTCATGCCGTCGAACTCCACCGCCTCGAACAGGCCACCCGTCGGCGGCACCGGCTGGTAGTCCGCCGAGATCTTCACCGTCGTCTCCCGCGACCGCTTCCCCAGCTCCGGATCCAGGTCCATCACCCGGACCTGCCACACCCGCTGGCCGGTCAGCTTGTCCTTCGCCGGGCTACGCCGACCGGTCTTCTCGTCGTAGTCCTCGACCTCGCCCAGAGACTCGGGCACCAACGCGCACCCCGCCGGGAACACGTCCTCACACCGCACCGCGAACCTCGTGCCGCCTCGCAGAGCCATCGCTCAACCTCCAACTTGTTAACTTGTCTGCCAAGTTGCATCCAAGGTAGACGGCACTTGGCAGACAAGTCAACAACAAGCCGCCGAGTTGGGCCGACAACACCATCCGGCACCAAGGGCCCAGCCCAGAGGATCGACAGAGACCACGCCAGCGAGTTAGGGCGTGGACACGGGAAGACAAGCTGTTCGACGGCTGGCGGCATGCTCTTGCTCCCACTACTTGGAGCGAGCGCGGCCCCTAGCGGCAGCTGTGCAGGGAACAGTGCCAGTCGCTGTGGTCGGAGCCACATAGGAGCAACGCAGCTCGAAGACTCCACTGCTCGCGCCCGCCAAGCGACGCCTGATGGGTGAGCATGCATGAGAACAAGCACGCAAACTTGTTTGCAAACTTCTCTAGGTCCGCGCGCACACGCCCACGGCCTTGCTAGCTAGCAAGCTTGCTAGCTAGCAAGCCGTAACGGCCACCTGCCGTCTGGCCGAAGAGTCACCAGCCTTGTCAGCCGATCGGGCGCCTGCGATGTCGCCACGCTTGCTGCCAACGAAGGTCTGCTGAATACTGCAACTGCTGTACGCAACGCTGCAACGACCACTGCAAGCAACACTGTAAATATTGCTGTAGCTGTTACTGCAAGGATTACAGTCGCTGATACTGCAACTGTGGCAGAGTGACGAGCAGCGCCGAGTGCTATACGCTTGGTTTTAGAAGTTGGGAAGCGTTGAACGTTCAACGCACCCACGCTCAGGAGTCTGCGTTCACGTAGTTGAGTGGGCGCAGAGAAAAGGGGCCCCCGCTGCGCCGGTAAGCTAACGCGGGAGCCCCACCTGGGGGCCGGGTCACCTACTAGGTGGCCTGGCCTCCAGACCCATCCCTGAAGTGAGTGGTCAGCGAAACCACGGCGATGCCCAACCTGACTACCCAGGTCAGAGCCTTAACGCCGTACTGCCGCAGCCAACCACGCCTCCTGCGGTTTCGGCCTCGCACCTGCCGAGGCTTGGACCGCTTCCGGGATCGAGCCATGCTCCACCACCTCACGCGAACTCGGTCTGATCGCCATTCTTGATCTTGGCGATTCAACGGTTTTGCGTCGCTCGGGCAGCCGATTATGACTCGCGATAATCATAGACACATCGGCGCCAGAAATTGCAACCGGACCCAGCGGAAGATTCGACTCTAAGACTATTCAGCCCGGAGCACGCAGAGTGCCTAATACAACAGGCGCAGGCGGTCGTCAAGCACCGACACGGTGCGGGCTTAGAGTCCACAGACAATGCATCGCCTCCCGCTTGAACTCCCCTCTGGCGGGTACCGGAGCAGTTGTGGCAGAGCAGATGGAACGGCGTTCGGTCGACGAGGCACACTCGCGGCCGGCCGGGGTGGACGACACGACCGTGGAGGCTCTCGGCGAGTTGAGCAAGGCGCTGGAGACGATCCATCGGGTGCGAGGGCACCTCTACTCGGTGCACCAGCTCGTCGGCGGCGCGGATCTCACTCTTGACCGGGTCGTGAAGCTGCTCCGCGAGGCGGGGCACGACGAGGTGGCCGACCGGGTCGAGAGCGAGCTGTTGGGACGCAACGTGCTACCCGGCCGGTGGACGTTCCAGATCGTGGAGGAGTTCGACGATGGCTATTACGCCGCGTTCCAGGAGATCGAGCGGGACGCGCGCGAGAAGCTAGCCGGCGGTCGGCGGCACATCTTCGAGGCGGAGATGAAGGAGCGGCGGCGAACCCACGGGATGCCGGGGCACGAGGCTACGCCGTAGCGCTACCAGTGAAGCCGTTCGGGATCATCGAGGCCAGGGCGTTGGCTCGGGCCTCGATGATCCTCATCCGTCCCTTGTACTCGGCCGGTTCCCGATGCGCGGCCTGGCTGGTGACCTGACCGGCCCACTTGCGGTAGAGCAGGCCGTACTCCCGGGTGAAGTAGCCCGCTGCGACCGCGTTGGCGGCGAGCAGGAGGCCGGTGTCCTCGGAGGCCGGCAAAGCCATCCAGCCGCCCAGGGCGAAGACGAGATCTCGCCGCAGGCACAGGGTCGCCGGGTGCACCGATGCCCGGTAGTCGTTGGCCTTCCAAAACGTCAGGACCGAACCGCGGTCGATGACCCCGCCGGCCGGGTCCTTGTCCCATCCGGCGGTCGACCCGTCGGGCAGCAGGTCGAGTACCCGCGAGGTGGTCCAGCCGATCTGCGGATGCACGTCGAAGGCGGCGATGTCCCGGGCGAGCGCGCCGGGGGTCAACTGGTCGTCGGCGTCCAAGACCTTGATGAGTTGCCCGGAGACTCGGGAAAGAGCGAGGGTACGGGCAACACCAGGCCCACCGGGGCGGCCGGTGCCGAGACTGATCCGGGGATCGTCAGGCAGCGCGTCGACCAGGGCGTCGGTCTGCCCGTCCTCCTGGACGAGCCATTCCCAGTCCCAGCCATCAGGCATCTCTTGCTTGGCCAACGACTCGTAGGCGCCAGTCAGGTACTCGATGCTGGGCGCGTGGACCGGGGTGATGACCGAGACGAGCTGCGTCAAGTTTTCCACCGCTGGAGTTTGTGGGAGTAGACAAGCTCGGTGCGGTCGCCCGGCATCACCACGTCGGCGACCTCAACGACCCGGCCGGTGGTGTCGATCGAGGTCTTCCGCACGGTGAGCACGGAGACGCCCGGGTCGATGTCCAACAACTCGGCCTCATCCGGCGACGGCGGACGGGCGCGGATCTCGTCGTCAATCCGGTCCAACTCGACGCCCAGCGTGTAGAGCTGATGCTGCGTACCGCCCGGCCACGGCTCCTTGCCCGCGTCGAGCAGGTCCGGGTTCGCGGCCACCAAGTCGTACGGCAGGTAGGAGTACGACACGGTCAGCGGCGCGTTCTCGTGCCGAGACGACGTCCAGTAGACCCTGCGCAGCAGCGAAGTGCCCAGCTCGACCTGCAAGGCCGCCGCCATCTCCGCATCCGCCTCCACCCGGGAGTACTCAGCGTGGAACTTCAGGTCGTTGACGGTCAGGCCGGTGTCGTGCTCGGTGGCGCCAGTCTTCAGCCGCTCGTCCTCGTCGAGCAGGACGCGATCCTTCTCCCACTGGTACCGCTCGGTGTTGCGACGGCGCACCCGCTGGCGCGGTGCCCGCACGTAGGTGCCGCGCCCCTGCTCCGCACGGACCAGGCCCCATTCCCGGAGCTGCCGGATGGCGTTGCGGACGCTCGTGCGCGACAGGCCCGAGGTGTCGGCCAACTCGGTCTCACTCGGCATCAGAGTTCCGGGGGCAAGTTCGCCGCTCACGATCTTCGCCCGCAACTCCTCCGCGAGTTGCAGGTAGCGAGGGCGCCAGTCCCGGCCATGCACACCGGTCACCGTACCCCCTAGACGTTCCAACGTCTGCCAGGTGGTCCCGCCGGCGGGCCGCTCAGGAACCGGCGGTACGGCTACCGCTGCTCGTGGTGGCCGCGCAGGGCGCAGGCCAGGAGGACGAGGAACGGCTGAGCCCCGACGGGTATTGGCGTTCACCGCGTCTCTCCGGCCCGCTCGCCGCCTTCTGCCGGTGTCAGCATCTCCAGCTGGGCGTATATCAGCTCGTCGATGAGCCGGTCCACCTGCGCGGGCGACAGAAGTACGGTCTGCGTCGCGCCGTATCGGGTCGCATCGAGCTTCACGGCCAGGTCCCGGCGGGCGAACCGGTCGACGATCAGTTGGACGGTGACCCAGCCGGTCCGCTCCCGTCCGATGGTGGAGAGAAGCCCGCGGTGCATCGGGTCGTTCGGTCCGCAGCCCCGACACCAGACCGGGCACACGAACGGCGCGATCGACGACTGCGACGGTTTCTCTGGGCTGGCGGCGCCCTCACTCATCGCCGGCCCCCTGCTGCCCGGTGGCCTGCGCCAGCGATCCGCGAAGTTGCTCGACCAGTTGGGCTGCCTGCGGCAAGGACAACTCGGCCCAGGCGTTCCCGGCCCGGCAGGTCACGTGAACGCCAACCATCGGAACACCCAGAGCCTCACTGCTGATGAGGTACGTGACGACGAGTCCGCCCGCCCGGCTGTCGCCGGCTCGCTGCATTGGGCCGCGATGACGGCGGGCCATATGCGTCATGACCGGCGGCACCAGATAGCCGCAGCGGTCCGGGACGCACCAGTCCGGGTGGCTCGTGACGGCCGCCGGCTTGTTCGTACGACTCATCGCGGCCACCGCCCGCCGTTGCCTCGGTAAAGCTGGGCCCGCGTCATCAGCGGTGCATACCTAAGCGCAGGCAATTCACGGGTGGTGCCCGTCGACCACCTTGGCGAGATGGTCGTAGAAGCCGCGAGGGGACTCGATGGAACGTTGCCGCTGGCAGCCTGGGCAGATAGGCGTCTCCGAGACCACCAGGACGAGAGCCAATGGTGTCGACGATGGGAGCCGGACATCGCACCTCCACGGGTAGGCGGGGACCGGTGGCCAGCCACGGGGGAATGCAGCCGGCCACCGGCCCGGATGAAGGCACGGCGCACCGTCCGACGCCGGACGGGTCGGGTATCGCCGAGCCAACTTGTACGCGCGGCTACCGCAACCGGTCCGACAGGACGCCGCGCATCAGATGCGACCAGGGTCAGCGCGAGACCACCCCTGACACGAGCCGTCACCCCAGCCGCACACCAGGAAACGTATCTACAAGTGGACGAGTTGTCTAGGTGTCGAAACAGATCACTTGGTTGGCACTTGGTAAGACAAGTGCCAGGTACGGTGAGCAGGTGCCCACCCCGCACTACGGACAGCCCCGCTACCGCGCCATCGCCGACGAGTTGAGAGAGCGCATCGAGAGCGGCGTCATTGCACGCGGAGCCCTCCTGCCGGCTGAGAGCGCACTCACCGCCGAATTTGAGGCAGCGCGCGGCACGGTTCGTCAGGCAATAGCCGAGTTACGAGACGCAGGTTTGGTGGCCACCGAACACGGCCGCGGCACTTATGCAACCCTCCGCCGCCACGAGCGCAGGTTCGACGAGGGTTCCGAGATGGAGACGCAACAGCGCCGAGTCGCCGCCGACGCGGAGCTTGCAGCCCTCTTTGCTGTAGAGGTGGGCGCGGCCCTGATCGAACAACAGAGCCTCGCTCGAACGAACGGAGCCGTTCGAGCGGTCTGCAGGACCTACCGACTGCCCACGGCAGACGAATAAAGCAGTTCGCACCTCCGCTAGATCCTCGAAGCGGCCCGAGACGGGCCGCCGTGCCGCCGCTTGGGCACGCGTCCGTCGCTTCGCTGGCGCTCCCGACTCCGGCCCACGCAACACGCCCGGCCACTGGCGCGGAAGGCGGGTAGCCGGGGCCGCCGCATGACGACAGCAGCGCTGATCGGTGGGGTGGCTGGCAGCCGGCCGGGCTGCGCGGCCAAGAGCCCGCACGGCGTAGCGGAGCGCACGCCGGCCGGGTCGGAGAGCTAGCGGGTACGGCGTTGCGGTTACTGGCGCCTCCGGCGGGGGCGCTCCCGGCTCCAGGATGACCGGGAGACCGTCGGCGGATCACGGTCCGTGGTTCGTCGCGGTAGGCCATCCCGCCCGTCGCCATCGACCCGGGCGAGCCGAGCAGACCACCTCCCGACCCGCCAGCGTCCGTACGAGCCGTTAAGGTCCCATTTGACGTGGCGGGCCGGGGCGGCTGCCCGCGCTCCCTAGGAGGGCGGTCGATGGCGTATGGGAGGGCGAGGGCGCTGAACCCTCGCCTTCGCCCCAACCAGCAACCTTTACGGTCGCTTGAAAGTCATGACAACCTCGCTACGCATGCGTTGGTTGAGGTCGCCATCACCGCCAGTCGGCGGTGGCAAATACCTACGATTCGGCGGTAACTCCCGCTCCATTCTGCTTGCGAGCGTAAGACCGGCTGCGCTGGCGGCAAGTTCTACGGCCTTGTCATTCCGCAGGAATACGCCTTTGAGGCTGGAGTTACCGACCACGAAGAGGGCTTGCCCCCCAGGCTTTAAGGTGCGAGCGATAGCCGCCCCCAAATCCCTTGTATCTCGCACGTAGCGGCGCACCATCCCCAGAAGTCGTGGGGGAAGATCGTCGATCTGCCCCATCTCATGCATCGTGTCGGCGAGGAATTGATCGCAGGCCCGCAGCGACCGCTCGGCGCCTACCTCAGCACCGCGAATCTCTCGTAGTTGCTTCATGGTGTACCCAAACCAGACCAGCGACATACGATGCCCTCGGAGGTAGTCAATGGCATTCAAATAGGGAGGAGAGGTGATAACGGCATCCACCGTGCCGGCAGCTACTTTGGGCTTCCGGGCGTCGCCCAGTCGGACCGTCGCTCGCCTGCGCGGTGGTTCCGACTCCAATCGCCTCGCGATCGTCTCCGCTGCTCGCTCAAAGCCCGAAATTACGTCGAAATTCGACGACTGGTAACTAATATGAGGGCGACTGTGAGACACATCGCGTGCAAGCGACGCGCCTTTGTCTTTGGTTATGATGATTCGACTAAAGGCGACGCGGCACAAGTCCCAGCTCGGCCCACGCCGGCCATGTAAGACATGGGCTAACGCACGAAGAGCCAAGCGCTGGGGCTTCCCGAACCAGCGTTCGGTAAATTCTCCGGTCTCGATGTCGTCGTCGATCCAGGGGAGTTGGAGGTCTTGGTTTACCAGCACTTGTGCATTCCTCGCCACCTCCTCATACCTGCGTCGAAAGAGACATGAATCTACCGGCGTGGTCCACGCCTTGGAGATGAGCACGGCGAGCGGATCCATGTCAATCCCAATGGCCTGGTGCCCGCTATCGATTGCTGCTCGAATGGTGGTTCCGGAACCCACCATTGGATCAAGAACCAAGGCTTCCTGCGGGAGTGCACGACAAAACTCGATCGCAATCTCAGGTGCCATCCGAGCCGGGAAAGGGTGAATCGGCGGCGGCAGTAAGTGGTTCACGTACCTACCTCTTCTCGTCATCAGCAGGTACTGTCTGTCGGTACTGATTCACAAGCTCATCATCGAAGAGGTCCAGGGATTCCCTGATCTCGCGGTACAAGCTAGCGGGTGTAGCGTTTAGAGCCACAACCCTGTCGTCCGTGAATACGGACCTCGGCGCCAGCGCTTGAAGGCCTCGAACAAGGGCGTCGATCTCATCCGCTCGCAAGTCATGACCCTCAGCAGCGAGATACGCACCAAGGGCATCCTTGCTCGTAACCCTCTTTTGTTCGCTGTAGCGGACAATGCAATCAACCAGCGTGGCTACCGGAGGCCTGGGAACCCTGGCCGCTCTACTGCGGGCTTCTACCCAAGCCCGCGTTTGTGAAGGGGTTCGCTCGTCGAACAACGTACGTAGGTCGTGAGGATTTAGTCCTTGAAGTGCAAACAACTCCACTAGAGTGGCAAGGTCTTGCACCGTAATGGCCGTAATGGCGTCGTTGACACAAACGTCATTGATCAGCCCCTCTTCGTCTTGTCCTCCTTGGAAGCCAGGAGCAACTAGAAGCGTAAAGGCGGGCTCGACTGGGAGTTCGTGTTTGGCTGACGCCCTTTGCCGGTGGACTTTGAGAATAGAGGTTCTTGCAGTATCAGCACGTATTTTGCCGGGCGACGATTCGGCGCGAAGCCGCTTGCCATCCTCGCCGTAGAGCGGCTTGCCGTCCTCATCTTTCAATAGTTGGCCGACGGCATTGGCGGTCGATTTGGCGTCGTAAGTGAAGGCATAGCTGTCGGTCATCGGCTCCTTGCGTAGCCCGAGCCGAGCGGTCGCTACTCCATCTGTACCGTGTCCCGACCCGCCCAGCCTGAGTACGTCATAACCCAAGAGTTCCAGCGCGTCAGCGACGGCATCCTCAAGGGCGTTTTCATCGTTGCTGGCGTCTCTAAGCGCTTGAGCAATGATGTGGGCCGAATGAGGATAGCGCTGTGTTATTGCCCTGAGGAAGCTGTCGCGCCGTCGCATCACTCGTGCGACCACATCCGGCGCCACGTTCTCGTCCAGCAGATAGGCTTGCGTCAGGATTTCTGTCAGTCCTAGCAGCTTGAGGGGCTCTGCCACCCGCTTACTGTCAATGTAATTAACGACGAACGGGTGCCCCTGATTCAAGACCGCAGCGCGTCGCTTGGGGTCATAAACCATGATTCCCTCGTGCGAATCGAGCCGCTCAAGGACGACTTTATCCACCAGGTCCATGCCATCCTGCAGCGCATTTTCTACTTCCGGCAAATCTTCATCGCCAAGACCTAGGGCTTCCCGGATCGACGGGTCGCCGTCAGCAGCTCTTTGCAGCATTCGCCTGAGCGGACCTTGACTCAAGGCCGGCGGAGGATCAGCAAGTCGACCATTCTTAGACAGGGCGCCCATTTTGTCCCCGGTATCCTGTTCCTTGGATACCCCCCGGGCCTTGTTGAATATCGCTAGAAGGTAGTTTTTAAGTTCAGTGAGCGCTAAGGATTCGCGGAGACTTTCGCGGGCGCTAGCGACTTGGTCATCAAGGTCGTCCGCGTTTACTTCCATGTTGAACCGCGTTAGAGTTCCATGCCTCAGTTCCGGTCCGAGCGAAAAGTCTTCGTCGTCAAGGTTGATTAGGCGGCCGCGGACCCGGACAAAGAAGCCATGGCTGCGCCCTAACCCTCCACTCTTGCCTCGCAGCAACGGCTTCTCGTAGAGGTGGGCTTGGCCCCATACCAATCCGGCATGCGGCAACTTGATCGCGGGAACAAGCTTCTCCACCTTTTCCAAACGGCTATGGTGCGCGCCATCCGGGCCTTCGGTCTCGACAAGGGTGAGTTCTTCCTGCTTAATCGTCGTCGGAGTGCCCGGTCCCCACGGAGATTCGCGATTCTTAACCAGCTGATCCTCGTTGACGCCCACGGTGAATACCCAACTCGTTGCCCCACTTGCCTTCGACGGCGGCTGCGGGGCATCGTTCATCCAAAGGTTGAAGCCGGGGTTCAGAGGCAGCGCCGTGCGTAGCACCCAGCGAAGCCGACCGACTTCTATTCCGTTCTGGGCAACAGGCTTGAGGGATGTGAGAATCGCAGCGGTCCAGCTGGGAGCGTCCTTCGCTGCGTCATCCGCGTCGAAGAGAGTGGCAACCGCTCGGCACTGGCGCCCTGGCGCGAAAGGCGTTAGGGCGCGGTGAAGAGACTCAAGAGCTTGTGCGCGGCTTAGTTCGACGACTTCAAGAGCAAGCTGAATGCCGGAAAGTAGTTCGGTGTTACCTGTTACGCGTCCATAATCCATGGTGACCGCTAGGTACTTGCCGTCCCTATGAGTGAGATACGTAAGGTTATCGGCAAGTACATAAGTCGCCAGCTTGCCAATGCCAAACTTCCCGACAGGGCGAGGGCGGTTTTTGGGCGGTTCGACTTCACGTTTCCGTGAGTCGCCAATTCGCCAAAGATCCTTCAGCCCATTAATATCCATGCTCTCACCATCGTCGACAACGACGATGGTGGCACCGTCGGCGGCGAGATCCGACGAAAGGTAAACCCAAACCGTCTCGGCGCCGGCATCGTACGAGTTCGTCACTAGCTCTTCGAAGGTCTTATTCGGGGAACTGTAAAGACCTTCGGAAAAACGTTCGATAATGCCGTAAGAGATGTGCACCGGGACTGTGTCGACAATCGAACCCTCAGACGCGAAGTCGGCGACATGGACGCTCCCTGCGTCGACCTCGGCCGCAGTCCCTTCTACATCTACCCGCTGGCTGGGGGGGCGCGGTTCGCCGGCTCGTGCTGTTGTGGGGTCGTCAGTCGAAGCGCTGGCAGTGGCAACATCGTCGGTCAAGGCTAGATCCTCCCCGTTGGCGATGGATCATCCGTGAATCAAGGTCGATACCTAGCCCTGCAAGTACCATGCCGCGCACGCGTGCGCTACCCTACCGCGCCAAAGCCGACAGAAGGGTCCGGTCTGGCCCTTGGACCCACCTCGCTCGTCGATGGCGGGATGAGAGTTTGTAAGCGAAGCGCTTTGCTCCCTCTTGCAGCCCTCACGATGCTGCCGAATTGCTCTGTTTTGGATCAAGGCGCCGCGCTCCGCACGGCGCGGGCGGTGAGCCGGCCGGCGGCAAGCCG
>NZ_JBFAPG010000029.1:0-25575 GCF_040675595.1 Micromonospora sp. NPDC049580 | reverse complement strand
GCACCGCGAGGTTGCGCCCGGCCGCTGGCCCCATCGGAACGGCAACCGTCGTACGGGCCACGTCCACCGCCCGGCCGAGCAGAGCGGCCGGTCCGTGTGCCTGGCCCGCCAGAGCCGCCCGGTGGCGCGGATCGTTGCTCAGCAGCGGGCGAGCGTAGCCGGCGAACACCACCGGCGGCGCCGAGCCGGCCGGCCGAGCCTCCCACAGCTCGTGCCGCAGTTGCTCGACGACCTCCGGATGGTCCAGCGGATCCGGGTGCCGGATCAACCGCTCGTGGCCACGGATCGCGCCCCGGGGGCCACCGAGCCCTCCGGCGGTGTTCACCACCGCGCTGCCCACCGGCAGCCCTGCGGCCGAGTCGTTGGTCGGCTCCAGCACCGGGCCGCCGCCCGGCAGCGCCACCCGCACCGGGAACTGTCCGAGAACCGAATCCCGGTGCCCGGCGTCCGCGCGGCCACTCAATCCCAGCTCGCCCGCGCCGGCCAGCACCAGGTGTACGCCGTACGCCCGACCGGCGCGCGCCAGCCCATCCACCTGCGCGGTCAGCTCGGCGGCCAGCCGATCCCGCTCGGCGAAGAGCAGCGGCACATTGTCCACCACACAGACGATGCGGGGCAGCGAGCGGTGCTGGCGCAGCTCCGCGAAGCGCTGCCCACCGGCCCGCCCGGCGGCCTCCGCGCGGCGCTGCACCTCGGCCGTCAACTGGTCGAGCAGGTCGCGGACGTACTCCCGGTCGGCGGCCATGGCCGCGGCCCGCACCTGCGGGATCCAGGAGCGGTCCCGCTCGGTCTGCAGAAACTCCACGAACGACTCACCGTCGCCCAGATCCGCCAGGTAGAGCGCCAGGTCGTCCGGGCCGTACCGGGCGGCGAGCCCCAGCAGCGCGGTGGTCAGGAACGCCGCACGTCCCGCCCCGGACCGGCCACTGACCAACCAGTGCGGGGTCAACTCGGTGAAGCCCAGCGGCACCGGCCGGCCCCCGGCGTCACCCACCATCGTGGTGAGGCTGTCCGAGGAGTCCGCCTCCCAGAGCCGCTCACCCGTCGCCGGCAGGAGATCGGCCAGTGCCAACCGGGAGCCCGCCTCCACCTGGGCGGCGAGCCGTCGACAGACCGCGTCGACGAGATCCGCCGGCGGGTCCGTCTCCACGAAGACCGGTGAGTTCAACCCGCCCGGTGGCTCGGCTCCGGGGCCCGCGAACGACGCCCCCGGCGGGTCGCCGAGCAGCGCGTACGCGTTGCGCAGCACCAGTGAGGTGGCCTGCGGCAACGGCGCCCGGGACGCGTACGGGCCCGGTGGCGGCCAACCGGCCACCACCAGGTGCAGGCCGGCCGTGGGCCCCTGCTCGGCCAGCGCCTCGATCCGCGCCAGGTCGGTCGGACCGGTCAGCTCCGGCAACGCGGCGACCACCAGCAGCAGGGTGCGGTCGTGGCGACGACGCCCGCTCGCACCCGGGGTCACCCACTGCTCCGCCTCCGTCAACACCGCCCGCAGACCCGCCACGTCCACCGCCGGTGGCGGCAGCAGCCCGGCATCGGCCAGCGCGCCGAACGGCGTGAGCACCGCACCCGTGGCGTCCACCGCGCGCACCAGCAGCGCCCCGGCGGGCGCCCCGCCCAGCAACCGCAGCAGCACGGCTCGCAGCAGCCCCGCCACCCGGGGCTCCCGCGCATCGGTGTCCACACTCAGGTGCCCGGCCCCGATCAACGGCACGAGCGCGGGGAAACGGGCGTCATCCAACGGTGCCGCCGTACCCACCCGCACGAAGGGCGGCGGGCCGTCACCCGCCGGAGAATCCACGGTGAGCGAGTCCAGATTGGCGCCCGACCAGCCCGGGGCCAGCCGCGCGGCAACCACCCGCAGTCGGTCGGCCAACTCGTACTGGCGGCGCTGATCCGCGGGGGCCGGTCGAGTCTCGTCGAGGATGCCGGCGGCGGCGGTCACGACAGCTGCGGCCCGGCGGTGCAGCGCCGCCGCTCGGTTCGTGCGTGCCTTCGGACCGGCCACCGTGTCCACCCCCTCGCCCGAGGTTGGCAACCCCTCCCCGAGCAGTGACGGTATCCCAGCCGGAGCCGCTCCTCCGGGAGGTACCGCGGTGGTGCGCCGGTGTTGTCGCGGATCTCACCGGTGGGGAGGGGTCCGTCACGATCCGCTGGATCTGAGGCATTGGCTCCGGGCCGTCCAGCCGTTAACTTCAGGAGGTGGAATCAGTGCAGCCCCCCGCCGGTTCCCAGGTCTCCCGCGTACCGGCCCAACGGACTCCGTCCGAGCAGCTGCCGCCGGCCCCGCCAGCGCCGGCGCCACAACCGCGCCGCCGCCGACTGCGTACGGTGCTCACCGTGGTCGGTGGGGTGCTCGCCCTGCTCTGCCTCGGCGCGGTGGCGACGGGGTACGTGCTGTACAACCGCGCGGCCGCCCCCGACCGCAGCGCCCCCGACGTGGTCGTCGACAACTACCTACGCGCATTTCTCGTGGACCGCAACGACGCACGAGCCGACCAGTACACGTGCGAGGGCGGGACGCAACTGGAGCCACTTCGCGCGCTACGAGCCGACCTGCTCACGCGTGAGGATCGCTTTAGGGTCACGATTTCGGTCAGTTGGGGCAGCCTCGGCTTTCAGAAGCAAGGCGACGTTGCTGATGTTCAGGTCACTCTGGTCATTTCCGCCTTGGTGGACGGCATAAGGCAAAGCGAGCGACAGTCCTGGCAATTCAACACCCGGTTAGGCGAAGGGTGGCGAGTATGCGGCGGGCAACCGGCGGCTTGATCACTCGATCCACAGCAGATGGACCGGAACCTCCAGGGTGGTGGGTGACTGGCCGCGCCAGGCCCAGCGGTACCACTCCACTTCGGGCGTGATCCGCACGCAGATGTCGCCCTCGGCGCCCGAGTAGGTCTCGGTGACGGCCCGCATGTCCCGGTGTTCCAGCCCACCCTCGACGTGCACCACCCGGCGTCCGGTGACCGCGTCCGCCTCGAAGACGGGCGTGGGGGACCGATGGGACGGCCCGTCCAGCGAGACCAGCCGGATTCCGGTGTCCCGGGTGCCCCCCGATCCGGGCCTTTCGCAGATCGTCTCCACCCAGACCCGCTCCACCGGCACCAGCGGCGCGAACACCTCGACCTGGTCGGCCTCGGCCCGGTACCACTCGTGCTCGGGGATGACCGGCACGTAGGTCCGGGCACCCTGCACGACGCGGTCGTCCGCGCGCAGATCCCCTCGCCAGCCGAGCCCGGGCAGACCGACCAGCACCCGCTGCCCGCGTAGCTCCACGCGTCCGGTCGCGGGCACGATGGTCAGTGGGCGGGGCGGCCGGGGTGCCCAGTCGGGCTGGTCGGCGAACGGGTCCGGCATCGGTCCGGTCATGCCCGTGACAGCCTCACTCCGCGCCGCGCAGCGGGGCGCCCCGCTCGCGCATGAACGGAATCGGGTCGACCGCGCCCCGGCTGGACCGGTCGTTGCGCAGGTGCACCTCGAAGTGCAGGTGCGGGCCGGACGAGTTACCGCTGCTGCCCACCTGCCCGATCACCTCGCCGGCCGGCACGATCTGATCGGGTGCGACCCGGGGGTGGACGACCATGTGGCAGTACCGGGTGATGTAGCCGCCGGCGTGCAGGATGTCGACGAACCAGCCACAGCCGCCCTTGCCGGGGTACCCGTCCACGTCGCAGCTCCGCCGTCCGCGATTGTCCGGGTCGCAGCGGGCGACCAGCACCCGGCCGGCGGCCGCGGCGCGGATCTCGGTGCCCTTGGCCGCTCCGATGTCGACACCGTTGTGGCTGGGTCGCTCGGCGGTCCGGAAGCCGGAGCCGACGTCACCGGAGATCGGCGCGGTCCAGCCGGAGGCGGCGATCTGGCCGCGCTCGGCGGCGTCGCACACCGCCTTGCCATTGATCTCGACGGTGCGGGCCGCGCCACCGGCCAGCGCGTCCACGATCTTGCTGGCCAGTTCCTCGTGCTTGGCATACGCGTCCGGATAGGCGCTGATCTGCACCTGCTGGGCCACGACGGTCAACGGTCGGCGCTGCCAGCTGCGTACCTTCACGAGCTTTTCGTAGAACTTCCGGGCCGTGTAGGCGGGAGTCATCCGCTCGGCGACCGAGCCCCATCCCGGCCGCTGCTGGAACAGACCCAATGAGTCGTGGTCCGCGCCGACGCCCTCGTGCGGCAGGGCGAGAGAGGCGGGCACCCCGGTGTTCGCCAGATTACGCAGCGCGGACTCCTGCATCGCGGTGGCCAGGGCGATCACCCAGCCACGCGAGGGCACCCCCATGTCCTGACCGACCTTGATGATGATCGCCGCGTTGCGGATCTGCGCGTCGCCATACTCGGCAAACCGGGGCAGTTCGCCGGCGATGTCCACCGGACGCACGGGTCCGCAGCCCCAACCGGCCAGGGCATCCCCGTCCTGCGCGTCGCCGCCGAGACCGCTGAGAAAGAACGCCGCGGTGCCTCCGGTGCAGCAGAGCAGGAGCAGCACCCCGGTGAGCACGGAGGCGATCACGCCGACCCGAATCGGGCGGCGAAGAGCACGGCCTGCTCGGCCGGCGGTCACTGTCGCTCCCAGTCCACCACGTCGACCAGCCAACCCTTGTCCGCCACCACCAGCTCCAACCGGAGCCGCCCGGTGTCGAGCGGTAGCAGCACCTCGACGAACGTGTCGGTGCGCGATCGCACCGATGGTGGGCCGGTCACCTCCTCGGCCGGCACTCCGCCGGGCTCGGCGCCGGCCAGCTTTTCGGTCAGCGCCGGGGTCGACAACGGCCGCAGGCCGGCCTGCCACTGTTCCGCCGTCATTCCGGGTCGGCCGAGCCAGGCGGAGGCGAACCGGTCGGCGGTCTGCTCCGGCGTGCGGGCGCCGGGCCGGGTGACCGGCGACGGCGGAGCCTCGGTGGAGGTCACCCCGTCGTCACCGGCCGTCGGGTCGACGGTGGTGATCGGCCGGTTCGGTCGGCTGCTCAAGCCGTCCGCCGGGTCCATCGGGCCGGACGCGAGGCGGGCTGCCCCGATCACCCCGAAGACCAGTACCGCGATCACCACCGCCACTCCCAGTCGGGACCGCAGCGCCCGGGTGAAGAGGAATTCCAGGGCCCGTCGCATCGCGGTCACCGAGCCTCTGAGCGCACCCGCGGTCCGGTGCGGTCCGGCGCACGTTCGGTGGAGCCGGGCCGGTAGACCACGAACGACGGGTTCTCCGACGGCACGTCCGGTTCAGTCCAGGTCGCCGGCTGCCGTCGACGGGGCTGCGGTGGCACCGGACGACCTCGGTTGCCGGTCTCCTTCGTCGGCGCCTCATCGGCGCGTTCCTGACCGTCCGGTCGACCGTCGCTGGCGCCTCGGCCCGCGACCGGGGTTGGCGTCGGCGTCGGGGCCGGGTCTTCCCGGCGTGCCTCCGGGCGCAGCCGGGTCTGCTCGGCGTCCGGCGACCGGCGGCGTCCGCCCACCGGTTCCATCGTGCCCCCGGGCTCGGCCACGTCGAGCCGGGCCGCCGTCCGCATGTCCCGGAAAAACCGGCGGTGCCAGGACCCGGCCGAGCTGACCGCCTCGCTGCTGTCCTTACCGCCGAGCTGGGTGATCCGCCGGTACGGCCGCAGCAGCAGCCAGCCGACCACTCCGCACAACCACACCAGCACCACCTGGAGCCAGCCGGGCAGCGTGGGCGTACTCATGATCAGATCGACCGCGAACAGGTAGATGGCGGCGCCGGTGCCGAAGATGGCGATGTTGAAGATCGCGGCGACCACGGCGTTCGCGAGCCGTCGTAGGCCGGCACTGGCCGGACGGAGCAACCCCACCGTGCCCAGGATGGGTGCCGCGATCACCGCCCATCGGAAGATCAGGAAGCCCAGCAGGACCAGCAGCGACGCGGTCAGGTCGAACATGGCGAACAGGACCGAGGCCAGCACCGCGATGAACCCGGCCCCGACCCGGTCCATGTCCCGGACACCCTGGAGGTACTCGTACGCCTCCGGGTCCTCGGTCTGGATCTGCTCGGCCACCCGCGCCCACTGCTGCTGCTTGGCCTTGATCGTCGCCTCCCGGGTGGCCGGGTTGGCGCGCAGCTTCTCGACCTCGTCCCACGACAGCGCCTTGGCGTCGTACAGCGCCGGACCGTACTTGCGGGCCGTCTCACTGTCCGCCGAACCGAGCACGCCCCGTAGCCAGTTTCGATATAGCATCGCCTCGGTGGCGGTGTCGCTGGCTCGCACGGCAGGTGGACGCTTGTCAACACACGCGTCCGGGTTGGGAAGAGCACAGCGGTCCGGTGGAGTATCCCGGGCTGCCGGGCCCACCGCGTCGTGCACCACGCCCAGCGAGGTGACCAGCGTGCCGTCCGCGATGTTCGCCGACTTGACCGGCCAGGCGGCGAGGGCGGTGACCGCGACCATCACCAACAGAGCCCAGCCGGCGGTGGTCATGGCGTTGCTCATGTCCGACTGCCGGCTTCGCCAGAGCAGATAGAGCCCCACCACGCACAGCGTGACGATGCCGAAGACGCTGAACACCTTCTCGTAGACGGCCTTGGTCGCCTTCTCGACCAGCGGGTCGGCCCAGCCCCACATCGACCGGGGGTCCCAGGCGCGTTCTCGTAGCGCATTGGAGGCGCCGACGATCGCGGTGGCCACCATGAACTCGCCGTTCGCCACTGTGGTGGTGAACTTGTAGTCCGGATGCAGGACCGACGACGCGCAGCCGCCGGGGATGTCGTACGTCGGATAGCTGTATCCGGCGTAGCCGTAGTCGCTGTAGAGCCCCTTCGGCCCGAGTTGTTTGGCGGAGTCCGGACGACCGGCGAACCAGCCGGCGAGGCCGGAGTCCGGCGTGCCCGGGGTCGGCGCGTTGCGGCACTTGACCTCGTCCTCGCTGACCGCCTGGAGCTTCCCTACGCAGGCCCGGAAGTCCGCTTGCCATTCGGCCGTCGTGCAGAGGTCGGCTCGGGCCTGGGCGACCGGTGGCGCGGCTGCGGCCGGCTCCGCGCCGAGCAGCGGCCAGCTGAGGGTGGCCCCGGCCAGCACGCCGAGCGCGAGCAGGAACGACGCGATCCGTGCCCGGGGCCCAGCCATGTCACGCCTCCAGATCCGGCAGGGAGATGCTCGGCAGGACTCCGGCCGCCGCGGCGATCGCGGCGGGCGTCGTGTCGAGGTGGTCCAGCAGGCCGTCGACGTACGAGACGTCGACGCGGACCTTCTGCACCCGACCGTCGACGTCGCGCATCACGAACTCCCGGAAGCCGAGGCGGTCGGCCGAGTTGGTGTCGGCGGCGGAGAGCGAGGCCAGGGTGGCCTCGTACCCGTCGTTGACCGGCACCCGCAGCAGCCGAAGCGCTTCGGAGGCGATCTCGGCGTCCTCGGCGATCCGGCCGACGAAGACGGTGGAGACCAGGTTCTGCACGTCGAGGCCGAGGATGTCGCGGGGGTTCTGCGAGGCGACCAGCGCCGCGAGGTTCCACTTCCGGGAGTCCCGGGCGAGCCGGACCAGGAACGAGCGGCCCGACCGCCAGCCCTCCATGAAGTGCGCCTCGTCGAGGCCGACGAGCTTTCGGGACGACATCGACCCGCCGTAGCAGCGGCGGACGGCGAGCCGGTGCGCGGTGTGCAGCATCGGCAGGGCGAGGGCCTCCTCGGCCGACCAGTACTCTCGTTCGATCTTCAGGTCGGGCAATCGGAGCCCGGCCATCGTGATCACGGTGAGCGCCGCGTCGGCACCGAGCAGACCCTCCGGCGGCCGACCGAAGAAGAGCATGGCCAGCGGCATCTCGGCGGTGTCCAGGAGCAGGTTCGCCAGCTCCTTGCCGGCGTCGTCGTCGAGCCGGCCGAGGCAGCTCACCACGTCGTCCAGGGTGGACGTCTCCTCGGCGGGGACCTGCCGGACGGCGTGCCGGAACAGGGTGGCGGTCGACGCCTCGCGGGCCACCTGCGGCGGCACGAGCATCATGCAGATGTCCTGGACCAGCATGCGCCGCTCGGCCCGGGCGTTGGAGACCGCGATCTCGAACTCGCGGTCACCGGGGGCGCCGGTGGCGAACTCACTGCGCAGTGGCGTCGGAATGAGCGAGTAGGGCGCAAGGGTGCCGTGCTCCGACCCGGTCAGGTTCAACACCCGGGAGTACGGCCGCAGCTCGGGCATGGCGCAGAGCCGGGCCAGCGGCCCGGACGGGTCGAGCAGGGTCACCTGGACCCCCCGTCGGGCGGCGAGATAGCCCAGCGCGCCGAGCAGGGTCGACTTGCCACCGCCCGGCTCGGCCACGAAGACCGCGAGCCCGGAGCGTTCGCGTACCTCCATGGGGAAGTGCAGGTCGAGGAAGACTGGGCGGCGGCAGGTGCCGGCGGTACGCCCGATGAGGTCGCCCCGGCGGTCACCGACGGTGGACGCGGCCTGGGGGAGCGCGGCGGCGAGCAGCGGGACCGGCATCCGGCGGACGTAGCCGGTGTTGGCGATGGGCTCGCCGGGGATGAACTCGCGAGCCAGCCAGTCCTGGTTCTTCGGGTGCTGCAGGGAGATGCGCAGCTCCCGGGAGTAGAGCTGGATGAGCCGCCGGGCCCGCTCCAGGCACTCCTCCCTGGTCCGGCCGCCGACCGCGATCCGGTGCCAGCCGTGGGCGCGGGCCGAGTCGACGGGCAGCCCGGTGGTCATCTCGTCGCCGATCACCAGCGCCCGCTTGGCGAGGCGTTCCAGCTCCGGTGGCGCGTCGATGCCGTGCTCGGCGTAGTCGAGCTGCTGGGAGCGGATCATCCGCAGCCGGTGTTCGAGATTGCGGAACGAGTCGCCGGATCCGAGGATGTCGACCCGGGTGGAGATCTCCATCGGCCAGGGCAGTCGCTCGTGGAAGTGCAGCCAGGGCTCGTGCCGTTCCGGGATCTCCAGCGGCTCCATCCGGCCGACGGCGAGTACTGCCACGTGCCGTTCCTCGCCGGTCATCCGGTTGACCAGTTTCACGGTCGAGCCGTACGGGGTGCGGTAGCGCTCGACCTGCTCGGTCAGGGCGAGCAGGTCACCGCGCTCCCAGCGGCCGTCGGTCACCGGGGAGAGCCGGCCCGGGGGCGCCATGCACAGCGCCACCGAGCGGTAGAGCAGCCACTCCAGCTCCTGGGCGGTGACACGTCGGCCGCGCATGCCGAACGCGCCGAGAACCTCGTCGAACTGTTCCACGGTGCGGCCCAGTTTGCGACGCTCGCCCTCGGCGGTGCCCCGGCCGAAGGTGCGCAGCAGCCGTTCGGTCATGGAGTCGCCGAGGGAGCGGCGGGCGAAGGTGACGCCCAGGTAGGTCTGCCCCTCGGCGTGGTTGACGGCCATGAGGTGCCGCTGGGCGGCGACCAGGTGGTCCGCCCAGCCGGTGGTGCCGGCGACGTCGGGCAGCGGTGCCGGCGTGTGCGCGTCGATGGTGCGCGCCCACTCGTCGGCGGGGAACGGTCGGGTGGTCCGGCGCAGGTGCAGCCGGAAACCGGCCAGGCCCGCGTACTGCTCGGAGATCGCCGACAGCAGCGCCTCACGCTCGGCGTCCGGGCGGAAGGCCCAGCGGACCTCGGGCAGCCAGTACCAGGCGGTGACCGTGTTGGGGGTGAAGGTCAGGTGGCCGGCGATCTCGGTGATGGCCAGCTCGACCGACGGATCCCGGTCTCCGAATTTGATCTTCGGGGCGCGGACCCGGGTTGGCTTGATCGGCCGGTCCTGGTTGCTCGCGGCCCGCTGGCGGGGTGGCGCGACCTCTTTCCCGGCCCCCTTGGGTCGCTCCGACCCGGGGCGGCGCGGTGCCCGCTCCAGGGCCGGCCGGTCGCTCGGGGCGGCGGTGGCCGGCCGGTCCGTCGGGGCGGTGGGACGCTGCATCGATGCCGTCGGTGGGACGACGGGTGCGGCGCTGGACGTCCGGGGTGCCGGGCCGGTGGCCGTCGACGCGGACGCGCCTGCGGCGGTCGGCTCGGGGTCGTCCGAGGGGTACCGCATCGGGCGTCGGTCACCCGCCTGATGCGGCACCCGGGACTCACCGGCCGGGTAGGCGTCCGCCCGTCGTGGCTCGACGGGCGGTCGGTCGCTGGTGGACCGGTCGTCGGGCGTCCACGGTGGCTCCAACTCGGGCGCCGGTCGGGCCGGGGTCGGAGCGACCGCGGGCGGCTGCTGCGGGACCGTCGGCTGGCTCCGGGTCGCGGGGCCAGCCGTCACGGCCCGTGAACCACCAGGTCGCGCGCCACCGAACAGGTCCAGGAACGGCGAGTCGATGTCGGCGTTCTCGCCGGCCGAGACCGCGCTGGGCTCGGCGGGCGGCGTCCGGCGGGTGACCGGCCGAGGTGCCTGGAACACGCCGACCGCGCCGTGGCCGGGCGAGGTCACCAGCGCGGGGTCGAGCGCCACCTCGTCCTCGGCCTCGGGGTAATCGAATGACTGCGCACGGTGACTGGCCGGCACGGCCGGGCGGCCGGCCGGGGAACCCGGCGTGGAAGAGCGACTCATGCGACCGCCTCACCCGCGTCGTGCAACAGACCGCTCGGCGTACGCCCGGTCATGCCAGCTCCTCCCGGATCCTGATCCGGCTGCCGACCAGACGCGGGTCGCGCTGCTCGATCGCCGGCTCCCGGGTACGTCGCCAGTCGGTCAGCGCGGTGCGGATGACCACCCGCGCCGGCCGGTCGGGGTCGACGTGCCGGAAGATGAACGACGTGGTCACGATGGCGAGCGCGATCTCCCAGGCTGGGAAGAGTTCGACAGTCAACGTGAACAGCCAGTGGATGAACATGTAGAGGGGGACGAGCAGCATGAAGAGCCCGTACTGGGCGTAGGGCAGGTGGACCGGAAGGGTGTAGCCGGGCGGCCCGAGGTAGACCAGGCGGGCCCGGTAGATGTCGTCGTCGGTGCGTAGCCGCATCTGGTGAACGCGCCTATTCGAAGATCAGGTCGATCAGGTAATCGCCGACGAAGAAGAGTGTGGCCGCGCCGGCGATGAAGGCCAGCCCGACGATGGCGATCGCGGAGCTGGTCAGGACCTTGGAGATCTCGCCGCGGCTGGCGCGACCGATGAAGATGACGCCCAGGACGGCGAGCAGGATCGGCGCGATCTTGCTGGCGAAGAAGGTGACGACACTGTTGGTGTCGATCCCCTTCGGTGCCGGCTCCGCGAGTGGAGCCGACGCCAGGGTGGAGAGCGCGTGGGCGACGCCGGAAGACGCCGTCTCCATGAGCTCGAAGGCGATCACTGGAACCTCCCCATAGCGCGGCCGGCGGTGCCGCAGCGGTGCAATGGACGAGCCTGGCGGGAAATGTGCTCCACAGGGCGCAGCGTTCTTGACCCTGCGTTCGTTACTCACCACGGAGGGTGGCGAGGTTTGGGCGTTTTTCCCCCGCTTCGGCCCTCCCTCCAAGCTTCGCCATCTCGATGCTGGCCAATTCCAAAGCGTACGGGCCGCCCCGGATTGCGACAAGCCGCGAAGGGACTGCCTGCTGCTGCCCGGATGGCCGATCGTACACCTGTTCTAACGAGCACGTCAGGGGTGGTCGACCCGGGCCGCCGGGTACCGCCACCACGACCGGTACCGTCTAGTCGTGACCGATCTGGTACGGGCTCCGGGCCCGGTGGTGATGGGCGTCCTCAACGTCACGCCGGACTCCTTCTCCGACGGCGGACGGTACGCCGACCTCGACGCGGCCGTCGGACACGGCGTCCGTCTGCGCGAGGCCGGGGCGCACCTGATCGACATCGGCGGTGAGTCGACCCGTCCCGGCGCCGAGCGGATCGACGCGGTGACGGAGGCCGAGCGGGTGCTGCCGGTCATCCGCGAGCTGACCGCCGCCGGTGTGCCGGTCAGCATCGACACCAGCCGGGCGCGCGTGGCCGAGGCCGCGTTGGGCGCCGGCGCGGCGGTGGTCAACGACGTCTCCGGCGGGTTGGCCGACCCCGACATGGCCCGCGTCGTCCGCGACGCCGGCTGCCCCTGGGTCCTGATGCACTGGCGGGGCCACTCCCGGCAGATGCGCGACCTGGCCAGCTACACCGACGTGGTGACCGATGTGCGGGGCGAGCTGGCACAGCGGATCGACGAGGCGCTGGCCGCCGGGGTCCCGGCGGACCGCATCGTCATCGACCCCGGCCTCGGCTTCGCCAAGACGGCCGCCCACAACTGGGAACTCAGCGCTCGCCTGCCGGAGCTGCTGGACCTCGGGTACCCGCTGCTCTTCGGCGCCAGCCGCAAGTCCTACCTCGGTCGACTCCTCGCCGCCGCCGACGGCACACCGCGACCCACCGACCAGCGGGAGGCCGCCACCGTGGCCACCAGCGTGCTCGCCGTCGCGGCGGGCGCCTGGGGCGTACGCGTGCACGACGTGCGCGCCACCGTGGACGCGCTCGCCGTCTGGGCCGCCACCGGCAGCCCGCGCCTGGTGCCGGCCAGCCCGGCTGGGCGGCCCGTACGAGCAGCCGCCGGCCGGCGAGAGGGAGACCGGTGAGCGACCGGATCCAGTTGACCGGCCTGCGCGCCCGCGGCCGGCACGGGGTGTACGACTTCGAGCGGGCCCAGGGGCAGGACTTCGTGGTCGACGCCGTCCTGGAGTTGGACCTCGCCCCGGCGGCGGCCAGCGACGACGTCACCGCGACGGTCCACTACGGCGAGCTGGCCGAACGTCTGGTTGCGGTGGTGACCGGCGAGCCGGTCAACCTGATCGAGACCCTCGCCGACCGGCTGATCGCCGTCTGCCTGGCCGACGAGCGGGTCCGCACCGCCACGGTCACCGTGCACAAGCCGGAGGCGCCGGTGCCGCACACGTTCACCGACGTGGCCGTCACGATGACCCGGACGCGTACCCGATGACCCGGGCCGTGCTCTCGCTCGGCAGCAACCTCGGCGACCGCCTGGAGCACCTGCGGACGGCCGTCACCACGCTCGGTGACACCGTGCTGGTGGTCTCCGGCGTGTACGAGACTCCACCGTGGGGGGACGCCGACCAGCCCGCGTACCTCAACGCGGTGCTGCTGGCCCAGGACGCCGCCGCCACGCCCCGCGACTGGCTGGAGCGGGCCCGGGCCGCGGAGCGCGCGGCCGGCCGGGTCCGTGACCCGCAGCGGCGGTTCGGGCCGCGCACCCTCGACGTGGACGTGATCGCGGTCTGGGGCGACGACGACGAGCCGGTGCTCAGCGACGAGGAGGAGCTGACCCTGCCGCACCCCCGGGCGCACCTGCGCGCGTTCGTGCTGCGACCGTGGATCGACATCCAGCCGTACGGGCGGCTGCCCGGCCACGGCTGGTTGACCGACCTGCTCACCGCCGGCCCGGTCGCCGACGACGCGCTGGAACTGCGTCCCCGGCCGGAACTGGCGTTAGAGTCGACGGCATGACCCAGTGGAGCCGGCCGGCATGACGCAGGCGAAGTCCCCACCACCGGGCGGGCCGGGCCCGGACCGGTCGCGGATGGGCCCCACCCGGATCTCGACCCTGGTCGTGGCCGCCCTGGGTGCGGCGGCGGTGGCCTGGCTGCTGATCAGCAGCCTCTACTACAGCGGCATCCCCCGTCTGCCGTGGCTGCCGGTGGTGACGCTTGCCGCGCTCGCGGTGCTGGAGGCGTACGCGGCCGTCAACACCCGCGGTCGCATCGAGCGCAAGCCCGGCCGGGATCCGGTGAACCCGTTGATGGTCGCCCGGTTCGTGGTGCTGGCCAAGGCGTCGGCGCTGGCCGGGGCCATCTTCGCCGGTTTCTACGCCGGGCTCAGCGGGTGGCTCTTCGTCGAGACCACCCGGGCCGCCATCGACGATCGGCCGGCCGCCGGGGGCGGGCTGCTGGCGTCGCTGGCGCTGGTGGGGGCCGCGCTCTGGCTGGAGCGGTCCTGCCGGGTCCCGGAGCGCCCGGACGACGAGCACGAGCCCGACCAGCGCCAGAGCCGTCCCGGCCAGCGCTGAGCAGGGGGTTACGCCTGGCTCCGGGCGCGGGTACGGTGCCTCCGATCGGAGAGCAACGGCCGCCCCCGATCCGTCCGTGCGCCGGACCGGGACGGCCGGCCACTGGGGAGGCGGTGCCATGGGGTACGAGGACACGGGCCGGGACCGGTCGGTCGAACCCTCGTCCGGGGTTCCTGTCGCCGTCCTGGAGAACGTCTTCGACGATCCCACCCACGGCGAGCCGGGCCGGGACCGCGTCGGTGTGCACATGTTGTGGGAATTCCTGCTGCTGGTCGGTCTCGCGGCCCTGGGCTGGCTGCTCTGGCGGGCCGACCCGGACACGCTGCGCGGCGCCGGTCTGCGTACGTTGCTGGTCGGCGCGGTCGGCCTCGGGCTGCTCGCTCTCGCCGCCGGGCTGAGCCTGCGCACCGCCGTCCCCAACCTGGCCGTCGGGCCGGTCGCGGTCGCCGCCGCGCTGCACTACGCGGAACAGGGCGATCGAGGGCTGGCGACGTCCGTGGGGTCGGCCGTCGTGGTCGCCGCGGTGGGCGGTCTCGTGTTGGCGCTGGCCGTGGTGGTGTTACAGGTGCCCGCCTGGGCGGCGAGCCTGGCCGCAGCGGCCGGAGTCGTGGTGTACATCGAACGTCGTTCGACGTCGATTCTGGTGCAGGGGGACTACGACCCGAGGCGTACGGCCGGCTACCTCTTCGCCGGGTTCGCCGCCGTCGCGGTCCTCGGCGGTCTGTTCGGCACGATCAGGTCGATCCGCCGGCTGGTGGGTCGGTACCGGCCGGTGGCCGACCCGGCCCGTCGCCGGGGCGCGCTGGCAGCCGTGGTCGCCGCCATCGCGCTCGTCGGTTCCACGGTGCTGGCCGCGCTCGCCGGTGTCCTGCTCGCCGCCAACGGCCCCGGGGCGGTCACACCCACCTCCGGGCTGGACTGGACCGTCCTGGCCATCGGCGTGTCCCTGCTCGGCGGCACCAGCGCGTACGGCCGCCGCGGCGGGGTGTTCGGCACGGTGCTGGCGGTCGGCCTGGTCACCGTCTTTCAGGCGTACGCGCCGGAGCGCGACTGGACGGTGAGTCAGTGGGCGCTCGGTGGTGTGGCGCTCGGCGTCGGGCTGCTGGTGACCCGGCTGGTCGAGACGTTCGGGCGGCCCCGGCCGGGCCACGTGGAGAAGATCGAGCCGGTCGGCGACGGCACGATCAGCACGGGATGGAACGTGCCCCGGCAACAGTCGGCCGACAACTGGCCTCCGACGCTGCCGACACCCCTCGCGCCGGAATCGGCCGACCCGTGGCGTGACCCCCGCTGGGAGACCGGCCCGCGGCGCTGGGACGCCGACGACCGGTGAGCCGTGTCCCGTCCGCCGAGCCGGCGCTGATCTCGACCGTTAGGCTCGCCGCATGACCGACACACCTGCCGCCACCCCCGGCGGAACCTCGTTCGAGGAACTCGACGCGCTGTCCACGGAGGAGCTGCGGGAGCGGGCGTTCGCCCGGGCCCGGGAGCGTCGCGACGTGGGGTTCTACTGGTCGGTGCTGCGGCACCTGCCGAACGCGGACGAGGCCACGGTGCTGGACGGCGCGCCGAACTCGATCGGCCCGACCATCGACGAGGCGAACGCCTTGTGGCGGGAGCTGACCGGGCACGGCTACGAGGAGTCGGCGCCGCTGCTGCGGGCCGCCTTCATCGACTACCTGCTGAAGCACTGAGCCGTTCGGGGCAGCCCAGGTCCGCCCGGCCGGCCGGCACGGGACCTGGGCGGATCATGGGACTCGTCCGTACGGGCCCGGTCAGCGGCTACGGGACGGCCGCCGGCACCGGCGCGCTCGCCGTACTGCTGCTGGTCGGCATCTGTGGCAGCCCGGCGTACACCGGCTGGGCCGCCGCGACGCTTACCGACCCGGACTCGGCCGGCGGCTTCTACCTGCGCCTGCTCGCCTGGCCGGCCTGGCGGCTGGACGCGGACGGGCAGGCCGGCGGTCTGTTCGCCGCCGACCTGCGGGCCGTCGCGCTCGTGGTCCTCGCGGTGGCGCTGCTCTATCTGCTGCCCGCCGCGCAGGTGGCCCGGGTGCCCGGCCCGGTCAGCCAGTTCTTCTCCGGCTGGGCCGCGTACGTGCTGGCCGGCGGGCTCGCCGCCGTGCTGGCGGCGCTGCTCGGCCCGGACGCGTCGCTGCTGGCAGCACTGCGAGACGCCAGCAGCGGCGCCGGCTACGGCTTCCTCACCGGCTGGATCATCGGCACCGCGAGCCTCGGTGGTCGCGCCTGACCCGCGCGACCCCATTCGAAACGGGTGCCGCCGCCCGGCCGGTCAGCGGCCGGGTCAGCCCGTCGAGCGGCCCAGGTCGAGCAGACGCTGGCGGCTCAGCGCGCCCACTGGGCGGCCGTCGTCGGTCACGACGAGCTGGTCCCGTCCCGACGTGAGCAGCACCGCCAGCGCGTCGTACGCCGTGCCGTCCAGCGCCACGGTGGGCAGATCCGCGGCGGCGCCTGGGGGCACCGGCTCCAGGGACTCCCGGTCGAGCGGGGTGACCGCCAGCCGGCGGATGCCCCGGTCGGCTCCGACGAATTCGCGGACGAACGGGGTGGCCGGTGCGCCGAGCAGGGCGGCCGGCGTGTCGTACTGCTCAAGGTGCCCGCCCTGAGAGAGCACGGCGATCCGGTCACCGAGCCGGACGGCTTCGTCGAGGTCGTGGGTGACCAGCACGATCGTCTTGCGGACCTCGGCCTGGAGGCGGAGGAACTCCTCCTGCAGGCGGGCCCGGACGATCGGGTCGACGGCCGAGAACGGCTCGTCCATCAGCAGCACCACCGGGTCCGCGGCGAGCGCGCGGGCCACGCCGACCCGCTGCCGCTGCCCACCCGACAGCTCGTGCGGATAGCGGCGGCCGAACTGGGCCGGGTCCAGACCGACCAGGTCGAGCAGCTCGTCGACGCGGGCCCGGGTCCGATCCCGGGACCAGCGGAGCAGACCCGGGACGGTCGCCACGTTCGCCCGGACCGTCTGGTGTGGAAAGAGGCCGACGTTCTGGATCACGTAGCCGATCCGGCGGCGTAGCCGCACCGGGTCGACGTCGGTGACGTCCTCGTCGCCGAGCATGATCCGCCCGGCCGTCGGCTCGATCAGACGGTTGACCATGCGGAGCACTGTCGACTTGCCGCAGCCGGACGGGCCGATCAGCACCACCAGCTCGCCGGCCTTGACGTCCAGGCTCAGGTCCCGCACGGCCTCGGTGCCGTTCGGGTAGCGCTTCTGGATGCCCTGCAGGGAGATCGACGCCGCGCGAGGGGATTCGGCCACGCTGGCGGCCTCCGGGGTAACGTCCACGTATGTCCTTCCGCCTGAGCTACCGGGCCGACCCGGGTAACCCCTGGTTCTCCTGGCAGTACGTGCGGGACAACTCTGACACGATCCTCGCCGCCATGCGCGAACACGCCTCCCTCACGGGACGCGCGGTGCTGATCGCGGTGCTGATCGCCCTGCCGTTGTCCGTGCTCGCGTACTGGGTCCGCCCGCTGGCCGGCCCGATCCTCGGCGTCACCGGCGTGATCTACACCATCCCGTCACTGGCGCTGTTCGCGTTCATCGCGCCGTACCTGGGCACCGGCGCCACCACCGTGCTGGTCGGGTTGGTCCTGTACGCGCTGCTGCTGATCGTCCGCAACGTGGTGGCGGGGCTCAACCAGGTGCCGCCGGAGGTCGGCGAGGCCGCCGAGGGCATGGGCTACGGCCGCTGGCGGCGGCTCTTCCGGATCGACCTGCCGCTGGCGATCCCCGGCATCCTGACCGGGTTGCGCCTGGCCACCGTGTCGACGGTCGCGCTGGTCACCGTCGGCGTGCTGGTGGGGCACGGCGGCCTCGGTCAACTGATCTTCGCGGGCTTCCAGAACAACCTCTACAAGGCCGAGATCATGACCGGTACGGTGCTCTGCGTGGCGCTCGCGGTGCTGCTGGACCTGCTGCTGGTCCTCGTCGGCCGGCTGGTCACCCCCTGGTCCGCCCGGGGCGTCCGGTGAGCGCCGCGGCCAATCCCGTGCACCAGGCGGTGCTCTGGCTCAACGACCCCCTGAACTGGAGCAACCCGGGCGGCATCCTGGACCGGCTCGGCGAGCACCTGACGATCTCCGCCCTGGCGGTGGCGCTGGGCTGCCTGGTGGCCTGGCCGGTCGGGCTGTGGCTCGGGCACACCGGCCGCGGCGGCGGTCTGGTGGTGCTGGTGTCCAACGCCACCCTGGCCATTCCCACCCTGGCGCTGCTGACCATCCTGCCGCTGACCTTCCTCGGCTTCGGGCGTACGCCGGTGGTGGTGGCGCTCGCCGTCTTCGCCATTCCGCCGCTGCTGGCCAACGCCTACACCGGCGTACGTCAGGCCGACCCGGAGGCGCGCGACGCGGCCCGCGGGATGGGCCTGTCCGGCGGGCAGTTGCTGCGTCGGGTGGAGCTGCCGCTCGCGGTGCCGTACCTGGCGGCCGGCTTCCGGACCGCCGCCGTGCAGGTCATCGCCACGACCGCGCTGGCCTCGTTCGTCAACGGTGGCGGTCTCGGCGAGATCATCCGTACCGGATTCGGTCTGAGCATCGCCGCCGGTGGCGGGCAGATCGTGGCCGGTGGTGTGCTGGTGGCCGGGCTGGCATTGCTGGCCGAGCTGCTCCTCGGGATCGTCGAACGCCTGGTCACCCCCCGTCCGCTGCGACGCGGACGGCAGCGCGCGGGCCGCGCCCGGCCCGCCGACGCCACCGGCCGCGCCTGACGCGCCGTCGCGATCCGTCCGGGTGAGCGGACGCCGAAGCGGCGACCAGCGGCGGGCCGGTCGGTGACGATGCGGTGACGAAGCCCATCCCGGGTTGTCGGTCGCTCGCGGACCATGTTGGGTGGAAGTCGCGGGCGGCCGACAGCCGGGATCGCCCGTCGGACACGCGGCCGGCCCGGGACGGGTCGCGCCGGGACACGGAAGGCGGGCGGCACACATGCGCGCACGTACACGTCTGGCGATGGGCGCCATCGGCGCCATCGCCGGAGCAGCACTCCTCACCGGGTGTGGCGACGCCGGCTCGTCCGGCACCGACGCCCCCCAGACGAGCGCCTCCGGCGCCGGGTGCGCTCCGGTCGCCGGTCAGCAGCTCATCGCTCTGACGGACGACAAGAAGCTCCAGAATTCCGACAACGTCATTCCGGCGGTCAACAGCAAGGCGGCCAACCCGCAGCTGATCGCCGCGCTGGACAAGGTCTCCGCGGCGCTCGACACGCCGAAGCTGATCCAGCTCAACAAGGCCGTCGACGCCGACCGCAAGACCCCCAAGGTGGCCGCCGAGGAGTTCGCCAGCGCCAACAACATCACCGCGGGAATCGCCAAGGGCCCGGGTGGCGACATCGTGGTGGGCGCTGGCAACTTCAGCGAGAGCCAGACCCTGGGCGAGCTGTACCGGATCGTGCTCACCGCCGCCGCTTACCAGGTCAAGGTGCAGCAGATCGGCAACCGGGAGCTGTACGAGCCGGCGCTGGAGAAGGGCGAGATCCAGGTCGTCCCGGAGTACGCGTCGACCATGGCCGAGTTCCTCAACACCAAGGCCAACGGCAAGAACGCCCAGCCGGTGTCCTCGCCCGACATCAACACGACGGTGACCAAGCTCAAGGCCGAGGGCGACAAGGTGGGCATCACCTTCGGCACCCCGGCCGCCGCGCAGGACCAGAACGCGTTCGCGGTCACCCAGCAGTTCGCCGACAAGTACGGCGTGCGGACCCTCTCCGAGCTGGCCGCGAAGTGCTCCGGCAGCGCGACGGTGCTGGGCGGCCCGCCGGAGTGCCAGCAGCGTACGTTCTGCAAGCCGGGCCTGGAGAAGACGTACGGGCTCTCGGTGGGCTCGTTCTCCTCGCTGGACCAGGGTGGGCCGCTGACCAAGAACGGGCTGCGTGAGGGCAAGATCAGCGTTGGTCTGGTCTTCTCCTCGGACGGTGCCTTCGCCACCAGCTGAGGTTCCTTTCGAGTGTGCCGTGGACGCCCCCTCCCCATCTCGGGGCGGGGGCGTCCGCGCGTCCGGGGACCCGTTCCCTCCGCTGGGGATCGTCGGTAGGCTGCACAGCCATGCCAGCCCCGGTCACCCCCGACGCCCGGCGTCAACCGCTGTTGCTGACCGTGCTCTTCTGGGGCGGCGTGGCCCTGGCCCCGGTGGCGGCGCTGATCCTTCTGGTCGCTGACGGTAACGGCCCGCTGCGCTTCGCGGCGGTGCTCGCCATCGTGGCGGTGGTCCTGATCGGCCTCTCCATCGCGTTGCGCCCCGACGGTGACGACGGTCGGGCCGATGAGCTGCTGGACGAGATCGAGGAGCTGCGCCGGGAGTTGCGCGCCGAGATCGTGGCCGCCGCGCAACGCGGCAACCAGGCGCTCGACCAGGCGCAGCGAGCCCAGGAGGGGATCGCGGCGGTCCGCCGTCGCCTCGATGCCACCGGAGCGGCCCTCGCCGGCGCCACCCCGCTGGCCGAGCCGGCAGGCGCCGGGCGGGTGCGGGTGCCGGCCGCCGACCCGGTGGACGAGACTCCGCCCGCCCGCAGCCGGGTACCGGTCCCCGGCGACGCCCCGGTCGCCCGGGTCCGGGTGCCCGCTCCCGAGGAGGCCGTCGGCCGGGTTCGGAGCCCGGGTCCGGGCGAGGTGGCCGGTCGGGTTCGGGTGCCGGCCCCGGACGAGGCCGCCGATCGGTGGGGTCGCGACGAGCGCGCCGACGACGAACCGGCGTACCGCCACCGCGCCGCCGCCGACGCGCCCCCCGAGCCAGCCGCCGGCGGTGTGTACGGCGCCGAGCGGTCCGCGGCCGGATACGCCGCCGCTCCCCGCCCGCGTGAGCACGACCGCCCCCGTGAGCACGACCGCTCGGAGCCGGCGCACCGGCCGGTGGGCGTGGTCCGGCACACCGAGACCGTGCACGTCACCACCCGGCACACCGTCGTCGACGGCGGACCAGCCGAGCCGGGCGGGCGCTACGGCGGTGGGTACGCCGGCCAGTGGACCCCGCCGGCCCAGGAATGGACCCGGGGCGGCGGCACGGAGGGACGTGCCCGGCCGGCCGACCGCTCGTGGGGCGAGCCGGAGAACCCCCGGTCCACGTACGCCGACGACCGTGCCCGCCCAGCCGACGACCGGGCCCGCTCTGCCGACGACCGCGCTCGGCCCGTCGACGACCGGTCCTGGGGTCAGCAGCCCGCCGCCCGGGGTGAGTCCGGTTGGAAGGGCGCACGGGACGGCTCGGGCTCCGACCGGAACGGGCCCGACCGCGGCGACGAGGAGCCGGGCTGGACGGCTCGCCGCGACGAGCCGGAGTGGACCGGCCAACGCGACGTGTACGCCCAGGCCGACGAGCCTGCCTGGGGCGGCCGATCGCAGCACGACGACCGTGGCTGGTCGGAGCAGGCCGAGCCCGACCACGCCGGTGCGCCGCAGCCCGGTCCCGCCCTGCGGGCGGACGACACCGGCGAGTACTGGTCGCAGTTGCGGGCCGGCGACCGGTGGGCGGCCGTCCGGGACGACGGGAACGGCCGTGAGCTGCACGTCGGTGAGCGCCGGGCCGAGGTGCACGCCGACGCCACGGGGACCGAGTACCGGATGGCGGACCGCTGGGCGTCCGTCCGCCAGGAGGACCCACGCCGCCACGAGGACCCGCGCCGCCACGACGAGCCACGCCGCCACGAGGACGCGCGCCGCCACGAGGACTCACGCTGGCAGGACGAGCGCGAGTCGTACCACCGGTCCGAGCCGGGCGGCCGGCCGGCGCTGCCGGTCGGCGGCGTGCCTGTGCCGGACGAGTGGCGTCCGCCGCGCCAGCGCGGTCACGAGCCGGAGCCCGCCCCCGAGCGGGCCGGCCGCCGCCGGGTCGAGGAGCGGTACGGCTACCCGCCGCAGGACGACGTGCCGCGTGCCGGCGGCGCCCCGGTCACCGACCGCTGGCGCTGACGCGTCACTTGTCGATGTCGCCGACCACGAAGAACATCGAGCCGAGGATGGCGATCAGGTCCGGCACGAGGCAGCCCGGGAGCAGGGTGGCCAGCGCCTGCACGTTCGCGTACGAGGCGGTGCGCAGCTTCAACCGCCAGGGGGTCTTCTCGCCGCGCGACACCAGGTAGTAGCCGTTGATGCCGAGCGGGTTCTCCGTCCAGGCGTACGTGTGCCCCTCGGGCGCCTTGAGCACCTTCGGCAGGCGGGTGTTGATCGGCCCGGTCAGCCGGTCCACCCGGTCCAGGCACTGCTCGGCGAGATCCAGCGAGACGTACACCTGGTCGAGCAGCACCTCGAAGCGGGCGTGGCAGTCCCCGGCGGTCTTGGTCACCACCGGCACGTCCAGCTCGTCGTACGCCAGATACGGGTCGTCGCGGCGCAGGTCCAGGTCGAGTCCGGAGGCTCGGGCCACCGGCCCGGACGCGCCGAACGCGGCGGCGTCGGCGGCGGACAGCACGCCCACGCCCACCGTGCGGGCCAGGAAGATCTCGTTACGCCGGATCAGGTGGTCCAGGTCGGGCAGCCGCCGACGGACCTCGCCGATCGCCGCGCGGGCCCGCCCGGTCCAGCCGTACGGGACCTCCTCCTTCAGCCCGCCCACCCGGTTGAACATGTAGTGGATGCGGCCGCCGGAGACCTCCTCCATCACGGCCTGGATGGTCTCCCGTTCCCGAAAGGCGTAGAAGACCGGCGTGATGGCCCCGATCTCCAGCGGGTACGAGCCGAGGAACATCAGGTGGTTGAGCACCCGGTTCAGCTCGGCGAGGGCCATCCGCAGCCAGGTGGCCCGCTCCGGCACCTCCATGCCCATCAGGCGTTCCACCGCGAGCACCACGCCCAGCTCGTTCGAGAACGCCGAGAGCCAGTCGTGCCGGTTGGCCAGCACGATGATCTGCCGGTAGTCGCGTACCTCGAAGAGCTTCTCCGCGCCCCGGTGCATGTAGCCGACGATCGGTTCGCAGGCGATGACCCGTTCGCCGTCGAGCACCAGCTTCAGGCGCAGCACGCCGTGCGTGGAGGGGTGCTGCGGGCCGATGTTGAGCACCATGTCGGTGCCGAGCTGCTGATCGCCGGTGCCGGCGACCAGACCGGCCCCGGTGCCGACGGTCAGTTCACGGAGGGCCCCGGCGTCGGTGGTCATGCCCGTCATCGTGCCACGGCGACGGTGCCCCGGGTCACGGCGACCGCTCAGCGCCACCGGGTCGGCCAATCGGCTCATGTGGTCGTCGGACCCCCGCCGTAGCATCCCGATCCATGGAGCGGACGGAGATCGACGGAGTGCCGGTTCGGTGGAAGCAGGGGCCGGCGCCGCTGAGCGCCACCCTGCTGTTCGGCTGCGGCGCGCGGGACGAGACGTTCCGCACCATCGGGGTCACCCACCTGATCGAGCACCTGGTGATGAGCACCCTGCCCCGCCTGCACCACGAGCACAACGCCTCGGTGGACCTGCACGTCACCGAGTTCACGGCGACCGGCCGGCCGGAGCAGATCGTGGCCTTCCTCGCCGCCGTCTGCGACGGTCTCCGGGCCCTTCCGCTCGACCGTCTCGAGAAGGAGGCGGGTGTGCTGGCCGCGGAGGGTGGCCACTGCACCGATCCGACGACGGCCGCGCTGCTCACCCAGCGGCTCGGCGTGCAGGGCGCAGGGCTCGCGCCGTGGACCGGTCCGGGCTACGACCGGCTGACGCCGGAACAGATCCGCGAGTACGCCGCACGTTGGTTCGTGGCCGGCAACGCGGTGCTGCTGCTCACCGGCCCACCGCCGGAGGGCCTGCGGCTGCCGCTGCCGGCCGGGCCTCGACCGGATCATCTCGCGCCGACGCCCGTGGCGACCGCCGAACCGATCTGGTGTGAGCACCTCGTGCCGTCGGTGGGGGTGTCCCTGGTCGGCGACGACGACGCGGCGATGGCGCTGGGCTGCCAGGTGCTCTCCCAGCGGCTGGAGCAGATCGCCCGGCGCACGCACGGCCTGAGCTACGAGGTGGGCGGTGACGTCGTCCTGCTGGGCAACGGACAGCAGTTGGTGACGGTCACGGTGGACGCCCGTGAGGGCCAGGAGCCGCAGGTGGCCGCCCTGCTCTGGGAGGAGCTGAATCGCCTGGCCACGGAGGGACCGACGGCTGCCGAACTGGCCGAGGAGTGCGCCGCCGCCCGCGAGATGATCGAGGACCCGCGCGCCGTCGAGGCTTATCTCCACCGGTCCGGCTTCCGGGAACTGCTGGGCCTGCCGCAGATCACCCCCGAGCAGCGGCTGGCCGACTTCCTGGCGGTCACGCCGGAGGATGTCCGCGTGCGGTTCCAGGCCGCGCTGCCCAGCGCGCACCTCGTCGTACCGTGCGGAGTGACCCTCTCGCTCCCCGGGCTGACCGAGGGCGGCTGTCCTCGTCTTCCCGAGCAGCCCGAAGGTCGGGTGTTCCACCCGCCGATGCTGGCGAAGGTGCTCGCCCGTGAGGCGCGCGGTCTCCGGCTGATCCTCACCGACGACGGGGTCGCGCTCCGCGACCCGGACGGCGACGTGCACCTGGTCCGCTTCGACGAGGTGGTCGGTGTCGAGGAGGACGGCGCCGCGCGTACCGTCTTCGGCCGCAACGGCTGCCACGTCCTGGTCGATCCGGACATGTTCCGCGGCGCCGAGCGGGCGGTCCGCGCGGTCGACGCGGCGGTCCCGGCCTCTCTGCGTTACCGGCGCTCGGAACTCGTCGGGCTGGACTGAACGACATCGGCGATGCCGACCGGTTGACGCAGCCACCAGTGCCCGCCGAGCCCGGCCGGGTCGGTCAGTTCGGCCACCGCCGACGCGGCGGCCAGCGCCCGCACGTAGCCGGCCGGGTCGGTGCCGGCCAGGCTCAGCGGCGGTCGCCCACCGTCGGCCCCGAGCGCCCGCAGCGCCTCGGCCTGCGAGACCAGGGAGTACGCACACCGGGCGACCGCCGCGCCGGCGGAGGCGACCGAGTCCATGGCCACGTGCGCGGTGACATCGCTCGACCCGTCCGGCACCGGAGGCACCTGCCGCCCGCCCCGATATCCGGTCAACGTCCCGTCCACCGGTCTGCCGTCGCGCAGGTGTCCGTAGTCGACCGCCACCGCCAGCCCTCGGCTGATCCTGCCCACCGCGTGTGCCCAGGCTTCGTCCCTCGGCCTTCCTATTTCTGCCCGGTTGCTGTGGGGGTTCGGTTGGTCGCGTTGGGGGGTCTCCGGGCAGCCCGGCCGGCTCCGGGCGGTCAGGATTGATCCCTGCGCCGGCCGGGCTGCCCGGAGACCCGACTCGCTTCCGCCAGTCGCATCAGTCGAGGTTGAACCACCGGTCACGGCACGGTCCGCACCGCGCGGGCTCGCGGGACCGGGCCACCATGTGGTCAGCCAATCAAGATCAGCAGGGTCGACTGGCCCGCCTATCGTCTCCACACCGCTCTCGGGTTCGACAAGTACATACCGCCAGCCACCGGTGGTGTGCAGTGCCACGTCCAACGGCACGTTGTCCAACCACTCGGTAGCCAGCAGCACCCCCGTGATCTCACCGGGGATCTCGGCGGTCCAGTGGATCTCCTCTGGGAGGTCGTCGGGTCGGGGCGCCAACTCGACAGCGGTGAACCGCACCCGTTCCGCCAGCGAACGGGCGGTGATCGACGACCGCTCGCCGGGTGACTGACGGACGGCGGTCGTTGGAGTCAGGGTTTCGGGGGAGCCCGCCCACTCCGGGCGGTCAGGCTTGATCCCTGCGTGGGCGGG
>NZ_JBFAPG010000028.1:0-25720 GCF_040675595.1 Micromonospora sp. NPDC049580 | reverse complement strand
ACTGTCGTGGAGATCTTGGACAGTTTCCGTTCGCTCGTAACGGAAACTGTCCAAGATCTGGGGCGGGGCAGGTGCGGCCCCGGCACGAACGGGTCCGCCGGGTCTCGGGTCCTTGCCGGCCGCGCCGTCTGTCGACCACATTGCGATCAGTGCTTATAATGTGGGAAACCTGTCTCAATTTATGGGAGACTGCGATGAGCGTGGTGGACGTCTTCGACGCGGTGGCCGGTACCTATGACGAGGCCCGTCGGCGGCTCGTGCCCTGCTTCGACGCGTTCTACGGCACCGCCGTCGAGGTGGCTGCGCCGCCGCTGCGCGCCGCGCTGGCCGCCGGCCGTACCCCCGAGGTGTTGGATCTGGGCGCGGGCACCGGCCTGCTCTCGCTGCTGCTCGCCGCGGCGGTGCCCGGAGTCCGGCTGACCCTGGTGGACGCCGCGCCGGCGATGCTCGCCCGCGCCGCCGACCAGTTGAACGCGCGGTCCGTGCCACACCGAACGGTCCGGGCCGACCTGGCGGACGAGTTGCCGCCGGGCCGGTACGACGCGGTGGTCAGCGCCCTGGCGATCCACCACCTGGACGACGCCGGCAAGCGCGCGCTCTACCGGCGGGCCGCCGAGGCGCTGGCGCCAGGCGGGGTGTTCGTCAACGCCGAGCAGGTCGCCGGCCTCACCCCGGCGCTGGATCGGCGCTACGACGAGGTCTGGACAGCTCGGATCACCGAGCTGGGCTCGCCTCCCGAGGAGATCGCCGCCGCCCGGGAACGGATGAGCCACGACCGCCCGGCGACCGTGGCCGACCAGTGCCGGTGGCTCGCCGAGGCGGGCCTGGTCGACGTCGACTGTTTCTTCAAGGAGTGGCGCTTCGCGGTGTTCGGCGGCCGGGCCGGGTAATCCCGGCGGAATGTACGTTTCGCCGCCCCGGGGCGAGTCGATGGGCGTGGGGATGACTGGGGGTCATACCGCTGGGTAGTCTCAGCGGCATGACTGCCAAGGTGACATTGTCGTTCACGGACGAGACGATCGAGGAGGCCCGACGCTTCGCCAAGCGCGAAGGGCTGTCCCTCTCGGCGTGGATGGACCAGGCCGCCCGCGAGAAGGCGCTGCGCGAGGTGTTCACCGCGCACGCCGCGGCCGTGGGCCGTGCCGGCCTCGACCTGGAGTCCGCCGCCCTCGCCGACGCCCGCGAGGTCGGCATGGTCAACGATCTCTACTCCGGCGGACGGCCGCGTGCTGCGTAGGGGTGAGGTCTGGCGCATCGAGGGCGCCCGGGAACGCCTCGGGCTCGTGATCAGCTCGGACGTCTACAACTCCACAGACGTGCCCATCGTGATCGTGGTCGAGGTGGTCGAGGAATCGCTGCTGCGCGACTCACCCCTCGCCGTGCCGATGGGCCGGTACGTGGTGATGCCCGACCGGATCTCCGCACCGATGAAGAAATGGTTCACCGACTGCGTGGACGTCGCCGACACCGAGACCATGCTCCGGGTCGGCCGCGCCCTGCGCATCCTCCAGCAGCTCTGAGCCATCGGACCTCACCATCGCCGTCGGCCCGTGGTGCGGTAGGCGTTTCCGGGCCGACCCGTGACGGGCACTGCCAGGTAATCCCGCTTCCTAGCGTTCCTCCTCGTCGCATCGACGCGGAGGAGCCGCCGTGAGCACGCTCACCAGCACCGCAGTCCGGTGGCGGCAACCTCGGCGTGCCCGCGGTGCAGCTGGTCGGGCTGGCGGTGCTCGCCACCGCCGGCGCCGCGTACCCCCGGTTGGTGCCCGCGGTCTACCTGCCGCTGATCGTGCTGGCCGCGCTGGCGGCGGCCCGCTGGCTGGAAACCGTGCCCGGCGCGCGCAACGAGCCCGGGTCGCTGCGCGAGGCTGCCCGGGACCCGCACACCTGGATCATGTCGCTGCTCTACATCGGCACCTTCGGCTCGTTCATCGGGTTCGGCTTCGCGTTCGGCCAGGTGCTCCAGCTCCAGTTCGCCGAGCGGTTTCCCACAGCCGTCGACGCCGCCTGGCTGACCTTCCTCGGGCCGCTTGTGGGCTCGCTGATCCGGCCGCTGGGCGGCCACCTCGCCGACCGGCTCGGCGGAGCCCGGGTGACCTTCTGGAACTTCGTGGCGATGGCGATCGGCGCCGGCACGGTGCTGTACGCGGCCCGCGAGCGCTCGTTCGGGCTCTACCTGGCCGGCTTCCTCGCCCTCTTCGTCTTCTCCGGTGTCGGCAACGGCTCCACGTACAAGATGATCCCGGCGATCTTCCGGGCCCGGGCGGCGGACGCCGTGGCCACCGGCACACGTGACCCGGAGGCCGCCGCGCGGTGGGCGCGGCGGATGACCGGCGCGTTGATCGGCATCGCCGGCGCGATCGGCGCCTCCGGCGGGGTGCTGGTCAACATCGCCTTCCGCCAGTCGTTCCTCGGCTCCGGCAACGCCGATTCCGCCTACCTGGCGTTCATCGGCTGGTACGCGCTGTGCTGCGCGGTGACCTGGTTCGTCTGCCGGCGTCCGGGGTCCCATCGGCTCGCCGGGGTGTGATCCGGGTCATGACCGGCGCGTCGCCGCGCGGCATCCCACCCCCGTTTTGACCTGCCGATGGGGCGCCGGGTATCGTTGCCTGCTGTTGTACGACATCCAGAGGCGTGCCCTATCAGGTACGCTTGGTCGTTCGTGCGCGCTGGTCCGGCCTGCTAGATCTGGTCACCTCGGCGCGCGACCCCAGACCGACGACGAGACAAGGTAGACCTGTGCGTACGTACAGCCCGAAGCCGGGTGAGATCGAGCGTCAGTGGCACGTCATCGACGCCTCTGATGTCGTGCTGGGCCGCCTGGCCACCCACGCCGCCACGTTGCTGCGTGGTAAGCACAAGCCGACTTTCGCGCCGCACGTCGACACGGGCGACTTCGTCGTCATCGTGAACGCGGGCAAGGTTGCGCTGACCGGCAACAAGCGCCAGACCAAGGTCGCTTACCGCCACTCGGGTTACCCGGGTGGTCTGAAGCAGGTCGGCTACGACGAGCTGCTGACCAAGCGCCCCGAGCGGGCCATCGAGCTGGCCGTGAAGGGGATGCTCCCGCACAACAAGCTCGGCCGTCAGCTGATCAAGAAGCTGAAGGTCTACGCCGGTGCCGAGCACCCGCACCTCGCGCAGCAGCCGGTGCCGTTCGAGATCAAGCAGATCGCGCAGTGAGCGCGGGCGAAGGAAGCAGCATGACCGACATCATCGAGACCGAGGTCGCCCCGGAAGCCCCCGAGGCTACCGAGGCGCCGGCGCCCGTCGCCCGCGCGCCTCGTGGTGACCGGCCGATCCAGACCGTGGGCCGCCGCAAGGAGGCCATCGTCCGGGTCCGCATCGTCCCGGGCACCGGCAAGATCACCTGCAACGGGCAGGACCTCGAGGCGTACTTCCCGAGCAAGGTGCACCAGCAGCTCATCAAGGACCCGCTGGTCACCGCCGAGAAGCTCGACCAGTTCGACGTCATCGCCAACCTGCGTGGCGGCGGCACCACCGGCCAGGCCGGTGCGCTCCGGCTGGGCATCGCCCGCGCGCTGATCATCAGCGAGCCGGACGACCGCCCGGCCCTCAAGAAGGCCGGCTTCCTGACCCGGGACGCCCGGGTCAAGGAGAGCAAGAAGTACGGCCTCAAGAAGGCCCGTAAGGCTCCCCAGTACTCGAAGCGCTGATCTTTCCCAGCGCGTTGTACTTCTGACGGACGGCCGGTCCGCCTCCCCTCGACCGGGGAGGTGGGCCGGCCGTTCCGCTTTCTCCTTCTCGGTAGTGCTCATCGGAGGTTGGCGGGTATGGGTCGGTTGTTCGGCACGGACGGCGTACGCGGGCGGGCGAACGCGGATCTCACCCCCGAATTGGCGCTCGCGCTCGCCGTGGCCGCCGCGCACACACTCGCCGAGACGGACCGCAGCCACCCGCCGCTCGCCGTGGTCGGCCGGGACACCCGGGCCAGCGGCGAGATGCTGGAGGCCGCCGTCGTGGCCGGGCTGACCAGCGCCGGCGCCAACGTGGTACGCGTCGGCGTGCTGCCCACCCCGGCCGTGGCGTTCCTCACCGCCGAGGCGAAGGCCGACCTCGGAGTGATGCTCTCCGCGTCGCACAACCCCATGCCGGACAACGGCATCAAGCTCTTCGCCGCCGCCGGGCACAAACTGCCCGACGAGATCGAGATGCGGATCGAGGCGGCCGTCGAGACGAACGCCACCACCGCCTGGGACCGGCCGGTCGGCGCCGGCGTCGGCCGGGTGCACGACCTGCTCGACGGTGCGGACCACTACATCCAGCACCTCGTCGGCACCGTGCCGCACCGGCTCGACGGGATCAAGGTCGTCGTCGACTGCGCCAACGGCGCCGCCGCCGAGGTCGCGCCCGTCGCGTACCGGGAGGCCGGGGCCGAGGTCATCGCGATCCACGCCGAGCCCGACGGGCTGAACATCAACGACGAGTGCGGCTCCAACCACATCGAGGCGCTGCGCGAGGCCGTCGTCGAGCACGGCGCCCACCTGGGCATCGCCCACGACGGTGACGCCGACCGCTGCCTGGCGGTCACCGCCGACGGCGACGAGGTCGACGGCGACCAGGTGATGGCGATCCTCGCGCTGGCCATGCGCGACGCCGGCACGCTCACCCAGGACACCCTGGTGGCCACCGTGATGAGCAACCTCGGCCTGCGGCTGGCGATGTCCGCGCAGGGCATCCGGCTGATCGAGACCAAGGTCGGCGACCGGTACGTGCTGGAGGAGCTGCGCGCCTCCGAGCTGGCGCTCGGTGGCGAGCAGAGCGGCCACATCGTCATGCCCGCGCACGCCACCACCGGCGACGGGGTCCTCACCGGCCTGCACCTGATGGCCCGGATGGCCGCGACCGGCAGGTCCCTGGCCGAGCTGGCCTCCGTCGTCACCAAGCTGCCGCAGGTGCTGATCAACGTCCCGGTCGGCGACCGCACCGTCGGCGCCGCCGCGCCGGCCGTCCGTGCCGAGGTCGAGCGGGCCGAGGCGGAGCTGGGCGAGACCGGCCGGGTGCTGCTGCGCCCGTCGGGCACCGAACCGCTCGTCCGGGTGATGGTCGAGGCGGCCACCGAGGCGACCGCCCGCGAGGTCGCCGAGCGGATCGCCGACCTGGTACGCACCGCCAGCCCCGCCGGGTCGTAGTCGAGTGGACCGGGGCGTTGGCCCGGCGCGTCAGCGGGTCAGGGCGCGCAACCGGGTGACCGCCTCGGTCAGCACCTCCGGACGCTTGCAGAACGCGAACCGGACCAGTCGTCGGCCGGCCTCGGCGTCGTCGTAGAAGACCTGGGTCGGCACGGCCACCACGCCGCAGCGCTCCGGCAGGGACCGGCAGAACTCCACCCCGTCGGAGCCGCCGAGCGGGGTGATGTCGGCGGTGACGAAGTACGTCGCCTCCGACGTCAGCACCTCGAACCCGGCGTCGGTGAGGCCGCCCACGAGCTGGTCGCGGCGCTGCTGGAGCCCGTCGCGGAAACCCGTGTAGTAGTCGTCGGGCAGGGCCAGCGCCACGGCGACCGCAGGTTGCAGCGGGGCGGCGTTGACATAGGTGAGGAACTGCTTCACCCGTAGCACCGCCGAGACCAGCGCCGCCGGGCCGCTCGCCCAGCCGACCTTCCAACCGGTGCAGGAGAACGTCTTGCCGGCCGACGAGATGCGCAGCGTCCGCTCCCGCATCCCGGGCAGCGCGGCCAGCGGCACGTGTGCAGTGGACGCGTCCGTGAACACCAGGTGCTCGTAGACCTCGTCGGTGACCGCGTACGCGCCGTACTCCTGACACAGCTCGGCCACCAGCGCCAGCTCGGTCGGCGTGAACACCTTGCCGGTCGGATTGTGCGGTGAGTTGAGCAGCACCAGTCGGGTACGCGGCCCGAACGCCGCCCGCAGCGCCGCCGGGTCGAAGGCGTACCGGCCGTCCGCGGCGGGACGCAGCGTGACCGGCCGCCGGACCGCGCCGGCCAGCGCGATCGAGGCGGCGTACGAGTCGTAGTACGGCTCGAAGCAGACCACCTCGTCACCCGGCTCGCACAGCGCGAGGATGCTGGCCGCCACCGCCTCGGTCGCGCCCGCCGTGATCACGATCTCGCCGTCCGGGTCGTACGCCAGGTCGTGGAACCGCCGCTGGTGGGCCGCGACGGCCGCGCGTAGGGCGGGTATCCCCGGACCGGGCGGGTACTGGTTCTGCCCGCCGTGCAGCGCCTCGGCGGCGGCGGCCAGCATCTCCGGCGGGCCGTCCGTGTCCGGGAAGCCCTGGCCCAGGTTGACCGCCCCGGTCCGTACGGCGAGGGCGGACATCTCGGCGAAGATCGTCGTGCCGAACGGCCGCATCCGGGCCACCAGCGGGTCGACATCGGTGCTCGTCGTCACCTGCGCCAGCCTACGGGCACCCGGCGGCGCAACCCCAGCCTCACTCGGGCTCGCAGCGGGTCATCCAGTACCCCTGGCTTTTGTCGATCACCGGCTTTCCGGCGCCGGTGATCGTGATCGTGCAGTCGAGGGGCTTCTCGGCCACGCCGTCGGGCCAGGTCGCCTCCACCATGACCCGGCTCTGGCCGTTGGTCCGGATGGTCGTGCGCCACGGCAGCTTCGCGCTGTCGACGTGGATGAGATCACTCTCGGCGTCGTAGTAGGCGATGTCCGCCTCACCCACGCCGGACACCTGGTAGACCACGGTCACCGGCGCGGGCCCCGACGTCGGTTGCGTGATCGGCTTCTTGGTGGGCCCGGCGGTGGTGGTCTCCGGATCGGTGGGCGCGGTGGGCTCCGGCGCGACGCTCGGCGGCCAGCCGTCGTCGTCGAAGGGGCCGGTGTCGTACGGGTCCTCGGCCACCGGCTCCCCGACGAACTGCCCGACCAGGGGCCCGGCCACGCAGAAGCAGCCGCAGACGGCGAGGGTGAGCGCCGCGACGACCGCGACGACGATCCCGACGACCCGACCGGTGCCCCCGGAGGGGCGCCCGACCGGCGGATAGCCGGGGTAGAGGTAGGGCGGTGGATAGCCGGGTGGTGGGTAACCCGGTGGTGGGTAGCCCGGCGGCGGATAGGCGGCCGGGGTGGGTGCCGGCGACGGGGGTGGTGGCCAGGGAGCCGCCGCGGTGGGCGTCCACGAGGTTCCGGTGGGATCGGGTGTCCACGGCGCGGAGGGCGACGCGGGTGTCCACGGCGGTGGGGGTGCCCAGGGCTGGCCCGGGGCCAGTGGGTCGGGCATCGGGAAAGAGCCCGGCGCGGCCCAGTCGGACGGCGGCGTCGCCGGCTGTCCCGCCGTCGGATCCGGCGGCGTCGGGGTTGGTTCCGGGGGTGACGTCGGGGGCACCTCGGGTGGGGGCGCGTCGGACATGGCTGCTCCGGGCGGGAGTGGGTATGGGGCCAACGGGCCAGGGGAGCGCGCGCCGAGCCCGCCGGAAGACTGTCGTACCCGCTGGCCGTCCGCAACCCCGTCGGGTCGGTGGCACCGCGACCGATCCCGTGACGCTCGTCCCATTGCGGCCCGCCAACCACTGATCGCTCAAATTCGGTGCTTGTTTAGCCGACTTTCGAGCACCCATGCTGAGCGAAACTGGGTTAGGCTGCGGGCCATGTGTGGAATCGTGGGATACGCGGGCGCGCGCCCGGCACTGGGCATCGTGCTCGACGGGCTGCGGCGGCTGGAATACCGGGGCTACGACTCGGCGGGCGTGGCGATCGTCTGCGACGACCAGCTGCTGACCGAGAAGAAGGCCGGCAAGCTCGCCAACCTGGAGAAGGTGCTCTCCGAGCGCGCCGCCGACGACCCGACCTCCTGCGCGGCCAGCCCGATCGGCATCGGTGACGGCACCACCGGCATCGGGCACACCCGGTGGGCCACCCACGGCGGGCCGACCGACCGCAACGCCCACCCGCACCTGGCCCCCGACGGGCGCGTCGCGGTGATCCACAACGGCATCATCGAGAACTTCGCCAAGCTCCGCGCCGAACTGGAGGCCGACGGCGTCCAGTTCACCAGCGACACCGACACGGAGTGCGCCGCGCACCTGCTCTCCGCCGCGCTGGCCGACCTGCGCGCCGCCGGCCAGCCGGACAGTCCGCAGCTGCTCGCCGCCGGCATGCGCGTCGTGTGCCAGCGGCTGGAGGGCGCGTTCACCCTGCTCGCGGTCGACGCCGGGGTGCCCGGCGCGGTCGTCGGCGCCCGGCGCAACTCGCCGTTGGTCGTCGGCCGCGGCGAAGGGGAGAACTACCTGGCCAGCGACGTGGCCGCGTTCATCGAGCACACCCGGGAGGCGGTGGAGCTGGGTCAGGACCAGATCGTCCTGATCACCGGCGACAGCATCGAGATCACCGACTTCGACGGTCAGCCCGCCAGCGGCAAGGACTTCCACATCGACTGGGACTCCTCGGCCGCCGAAAAGGGTGGCTACGACTGGTTCATGCTCAAGGAGATCGAGGAGCAGCCGCAGGCCATCGCCGACACGCTGCTCGGCCGGCTCACCGAGACCGGTGAGATCGCCCTCGACGAGGTCCGCCTCAGCGACCAGGATCTGCGCGACGTCGACAAGATCTTCATCGTGGCCTGCGGCACCGCGTACCACGCCGGCATGGTCGCCAAGTACGCCATCGAGCACTGGACGCGGATCCCCTGCGAGGTGGAGCTGGCCAGCGAGTTCCGCTACCGCGACCCGGTGCTCGACCGGTCCACGCTGATCGTGGTGATCTCGCAGTCCGGCGAGACGATGGACACGCTGATGGCGCTGCGCCACGCCAAGGAGCAGAAGGCCCGGGTGCTGGCGATCTGCAACACCAACGGCTCGACCATCCCCCGCGAGTCCGACGCCGTGCTCTACACCCACGGCGGGCCGGAGATCGCCGTCGCCTCCACCAAGGCGTTCCTCACCCAGGTCGTCGCCTGCTACCTGATCGGTCTGCACCTGGCCCAGGTCCGCGGGATCAAGTTCGCCGACGAGGTCGGCGCGGTGGTCGCGCAGTTGCAGGACATCCCGGGCAAGCTGCGCGAGCTGCTCGACCGGATCGAGCCCGTCCGTGAGCTGGCCCGGGAGCTGAAGTCCGAGCCGACAGTGCTGTTCATCGGCCGGCACGTCGGCTACCCGGTGGCCCTGGAGGGCGCGCTGAAGCTGAAGGAGCTGGCGTACATGCACGCCGAGGGCTTCGCCGCCGGTGAGCTGAAGCACGGCCCGATCGCCCTGATCGACAAGGGCACCCCGGTGATCTGCGTGGTGCCGTCGCCGGTGGGCCGGGGGATGCTGCACGACAAGGTCGTCTCCAACATCCAGGAGGTCCGGGCTCGTGGCGCGCGGACCATCGTGATCGCGGAGGAGGGCGACGAGGCCGTCGTCCGGTACGCCGACCACCTGATCTACGTGCCGCGTACGCCGACCCTGCTGGCCCCACTGGTCACCACGGTGCCGCTGCAGGTGCTCGCCGCCGAGATCGCCGCCGCCCGGGGGCACGACGTGGACCAGCCCCGCAACCTGGCCAAGTCGGTCACCGTCGAGTAGCGCGTCGTCAGCGGCCCAGCACCACGCGGGCCATCCCGTCCAGCGCCGGGTTGTCCGGCTCCCAGTAGCCGGTGTGCCCGCCGCGACCGCTGGGGAACACCCGGCCGCCGAACCCGGGGTCGGCCGGGTCGTGACCGAACCACAGCTCGTGGCCGGTCCGATCCGGCCAGCCCAGCACGGCGGCGAGCGGAGCGGCGCCCAGCAGGACCCGGCGGCCCAGCTCGTCCACCGGCCGGGCCAGGCGGATCACGTCGTCCGGAGCGCTGCTGGCCCACACCTCTGCGGCCGGTACGCCAAGCTCGGCGGCGTGCGCCGCACCGACCCCCGGTGAGCCGACGAACATCAACGCGTCGGCCGCCAGCCCGTGCTCCCGGGCGGCGATGCCCACCACCAGCGACCCGTAGCTGTGCCCGAGCACGGTCTGCCGCGCCGGCGGCCCCTCGTGGGTGGCGCGCAGCCCCTCCTGGAAGCGGTGCAGCGCCCCGCCGGCGTCCCGGGCCTGGCCGGCCGACGCCGCCTCGGTCAGGAAGTCCGGTGCGTCGTAGTCCAGCCACAGCACCGCCGCGCCGCGCTCACCCGGCGCGAGCGTCGCGCAGCGCTCCAGCACCCGGGCCGCGCGACCCAGCTCGCCGGGGGCGTCGTCCAGCCCGGCGGTCATTCCCGGCACGTACGTCAACACCCGGTCGGCGTGGTCCGGGTCGCCGAGCGCCACCACCACCCGACCCTCACCGGCCGGATCCAGCCCCAGCAGGTACGCCCGCGGTTCCCCGGTCGCCAGGCGCTCGGTGAGCGTGTCCAGGCCGGCCAGCCGTGCCGCCACCGCGCGCAGCCGCAGCGACGCGAGTGGCCCCGGCGGCACCCGGGCCAGCAACCGCCGACGCTCGGCCAGCAACTCCGCGCGCCGCGCACCGAGCCGCAGGCGGTTGGCCTGGTCGCGGGCGGCCACCGGCACCCCGTCCAGGCCGCCGACGAGGGCCGGCTCGTGCCCGACCAGCCACCGTCGCTGCGCCGGGGTCAACCCGGACCACCAGGCGCGCACCAGCGCCGGCGTCGCCCCATAGGCCGGTCGGCCGGGCGGCGGTGGGGACGCCCAACCGGTGCCGGCGGCCCGGGCCAGCTCGTCCAACCGGTCGGCGGCCTGCCGGTCCGCCGCGTCGGCCAACTCCAGCGCGCCCCGCAGCGCCGCCGCCACCCGGGCCGGCTCGGTCGGTCGGGGACGAGTCGGATCGACGTGCACGCCACCGGACCGGTCCACCACCAGGCCGGCCGCGTCGGCCCGGGCGACCGCCTCGGCGAGCCGCGCCTTCGCCACCGCGAGGCACCCGGCCAACTCGGACAGCACCTGATCGGCCTCGATCAGCGCGGGCGCCACCGAGGTCACCTCGCCCCGCAGGCCGCCCAGCCGAGCGTCCGCCGCCACCGCTGCCGCGCCGGACCAGCCGCCCCGCAACCGCCCGGCGGAACCGGCCAGCTCGCCGGCGTGCCGCTCGACCGGACCGGTCAGCCCGGCCCAGGCCGCCCCGGCCGCCCGCCAGCCGCCCGGATCGGCGGCCCAGAGCTGCCGGTAGCCGACCCCGCTCACCGGGGCAGGACGGCGAACCGGCCGGCAGCCCGGTCGTCCACCGTCTCGTACGCCTCGGCCGCGGCCCGGACCCCACCGGCGGTCGCCGCCACGTCCGCTCCCAGTCGGCAGAACCACGCGTGCGCTGCCGACTCCAGCCCCGCCAGAGCGGTGGCGGCCCGCCAACCCGGCGCCGGCACCAGCAGGCCGGGCACTCCGGCCAGACCCCACGCCAACCGGTACGCCTCGTCGTCGAGCGCGCCGGCCACGGCGCGCAGCTCCTGCGGCCGGACGGCGAACGGCTCCTCGGTCATGACCCCACCCCCGTGCACGATCGGCATCCACGCGCTGACGCTAGGCAGGGTCGGGCCGTGCCGGAGTGCCCTGTGGACAGCCGGCTGCGGCCGTACCCCGGTGTGTCCACAGGCGTTGCCCACGGCGGGCCCGACGGCTAATCTGCCGCCTCGGCCGCCGGTAGGGTGGTCTGGTGATCGTCGCTGTCGGCATCGACGTCGTCCTGGTCGACCGGTTCACCCGGTCCCTGGCGCGGACGCCGCTGCTTGCCGACCGGCTCTTCACCGCGGCCGAGCGGGCCACCCGCTCCGGCACCCCACGCTCGCCCGAGTCGCTCGCCGCCCGGTTCGCCGCGAAGGAGGCCGTCGCCAAGGCGCTCGGCGCCCCGGCCGGGCTGAGCTGGCACGACTGCGAGATCGTGCCCGATGCGGCCGGCCGGCCCTGGCTGACCGTCTCGGGCACCGTCGCGGCGGCGGCCGTCGAGCGGGGGATCAACCACTGGCACCTTTCGCTGTCGCACGACGGCGGGATCGCGTCGGCGATGGTGGTCGCGGAACGGTGACGTCGGCCGGGTGGCCGGGGCGGCCCACTCGCGAGCGGAATGGGGCACGGTGACATGAGAGCGGTGTGGCGGGCGGCCGACGTACGGGCAGCCGAGGCGGGGCTGAAGGGGACACTGCCGGAGGGCACGCTGATGCAGCGGGCCGCCTCCGGGTTGGCCCGCCGGGCCGCCCTGCTGCTCGCCGAGCGGGGCGGGGTGTACGGCGGCCGGGTGCTGCTGCTCGTCGGCTCCGGCGACAACGGCGGTGACGCCCTCTACGCCGGGGAACGGTTGGCCCGCCGGGGCGTCGAGGTGTCCGCCCTGCTGCTCAGCCCGGGGCGGGCGCACCCCGCGGGGCTGGCCGCGCTGCGCGCCGCCGGTGGCCGGCTGGTCGACCGCCCGGCCGGCCCCGTCGACCTGGTCCTCGATGGCATCGTCGGGATCGGTGGCGCGGGCGGGCTGCGGGCGAGCGCGGACGAGGTGGTCCAGCGCCTCGACGACCTGCGCGGGCGCGACGGCGCTCGGGCCACCGTGCTGGCCGTGGACGTGCCGAGCGGGGTGGCGGTGGACACCGGGCACGTGCCGCTGGTCGCGTCCGGCCGGCCCGCCGCGGTCCGCGCCGACGTGACGGTGGCCTTCGGCGCGTTGAAACCCGCCCTGGTCGTCGGACCGGCAGCCGTCCTGGCCGGGCACGTGGAGCTGGTCGACATCGGGCTGCGGCCCTGGCTGCGGGGCACTCCCGCGCTGCGGGTCACCGAATGGTCCGACCTCGTGCAGTGGTGGCCGCAGCTGGGCGCGGCGTCGGAGAAGTACACGCGGGGCGTGGTCGGGGTGGCGACCGGCTCGGCGACGTATCCGGGCGCGGCTGTGCTCTCCGTCGGCGGGGCGCTCGCCGGGCCGACGGGGCTGGTCCGCTACGCCGGCGGCGCTCGGGCCGAGGTGCTGCACCAGCACCCCTCGGTGATCGCCACCGGGCGGGTCGCCGACGCCGGCCGGGTGCAGGCCTGGGTGTGCGGCTCGGGGCTGGGCACCGGCGACGACGCGGCGGCCGAGCTGCGGGCCGTCCTGGCCGCCCCGGTGCCGGTGGTGCTCGACGCGGACGCGCTGACCCTGCTTGTGGACGGCTCGCTCGCCGACCGGCTGCGCGGCCGGGACGCGCCGATCGTGGTCACCCCGCACGACCGGGAGTTCACCCGGCTGTGCGGGGAGGAGCCCGGCGCCGACCGGGTCGGGGCCGCGCTGCGGCTGGCCGCCTGGATGAACGCGGTGGTGCTGCTCAAGGGGGACCGCACGGTGATCGGCACGCCGGACGGCCGGGCGTACGTCAACCCGACCGGCACCCCGGCGCTGGCCACCGGCGGCACCGGCGACGTGCTGGCCGGGCTGCTCGGCTCGCTCCTGGCGGCCGGGGTGCCGGCGGACCGGGCGGCGGCCTCGGCCGCGTACCTGCACGGGCTCGCCGGTCGGGAGGCGGCCCGCGGCGGCCCGGTGACCGCGCCCGACGTGGCGACCGCGCTGCGCCCGGTCGTCGCCCGGCTGGGCTGATCGTCCCCTCCCGTCCCGATCGGTGCCCTGGGCCGTGCGTCGCCGCCCACGGTGATCAGGGCGGAAAGTAGGCTGGGCGTATGTGGCAGGCCGAGGTACGTGTCGATCTTGATGCGATCCGCGAGAACGTGAGCCGGCTCCGCTCCGGCACCACCGCCGAGCTGATGGCGGTGGTCAAGGGCGACGGGTACGGCCACGGGATGATCCCGTCCGCCCGCGCGGCGCTGGACGCGGGGGCCGACTGGCTCGGCGTGTGCACCCTCGACGAGGCGCTCACGCTGCGTCGGGCCGGGATCACCGCGCCGGTGCTGGCGTGGTTGCTCGCGCCGGGGCTGCCGCTGCACGAGGGGGTCGGCGCCGGGGTGGACCTCGCCGCCGCCAGCCTGCCGCAACTGGACGAGATGATTGAGGCGAGCCGGCGTGCCGGACGCCCGGCCCGACTGCACCTGAAGATCGACACGGGGCTGTCCCGGGGCGGCGCCACCGTCGCCGACTGGCCGGCGCTGCTCGACGCCGCCGCGAAGGCCCAGGCCGACGGCCTGGTCGAGGTGGTCGGCGTGTGGAGCCATTTCGTGTACGCGGACATGCCCGGCCATCCGACCACGGACCGGCAGCTCGCCGTCTTCCACGAGGGGCTGGCCATGGTCGAGCAGGCCGGGCTGCGCCCCCGCTGGCGGCACCTGGCCAACTCGGCGGCCACCCTGACCCGCCCGGACACCCACTTCGACCTGGTCCGCCCCGGGCTGGCCGTCTACGGTCTGTCCCCGGTGGCCGGCGAGACGTACGGGCTGCGGCCGGCGATGACCGCGCGGGCCCGGGTGATGCTCACCAAGCGGGTGCCCGCCGGCACCGGCGTCTCGTACGGGCACACCTACACGACCGAGGCCGACGCGAATCTCGCCGTGGTGCCCCTCGGGTACGCCGACGGTGTGCCCCGGCACGCGTCCAACACCGGGCCGGTGCAGCTCGCCGGTGCGCGGCGGACGATCTCCGGGCGCGTCTGCATGGACCAGTTCGTGATCGACTGTGGTGACGACCCGGTGGCCGACGGCGACGTGGCGACCCTGTTCGGCAGCGGTGCCGACGGCGAGCCGACGGCCGACGACTGGGCCGAGGCGGTCGGCACGATCAACTACGAGATCGTCACCCGGTTCGGCAGCACGCGGGTGCCGCGCGTCTACGACGGCGAGCGCTCGCCGTGAGCGCGAGGAGTGAGCCGGGGTTGCGAGCCCCGCAGTCGCGAACAAAGGTGACGCCGTGACGTACCGCATCCCGCGGCCGCGGACCGCCGCCGGCCGGGTCGCCGGCCTGGTCGGCGCCGCGGTCGGAGTGGCGGCGGCCGGCCTGGCCGCCGGCGTCGCGACCGAACGCACCCTGGTCCGCCGGCTCAAGGCCGACCCGGCCGACCGCTACGCGCACGAGAGGTTCGGCGAGCAGCGGTACGACGACGCGTTCCGGCTGGAGCTGCCGGACGGCACCGACATCCACGTCGAGGTGGTCGAGCCGACCCGCCCGGTGCCGGGGCACCCGACGGTGGTGCTGGTGCACGGCTTCTGCCTGGACATGGGCACCTTCCACTTCCAGCGCCGGATGCTCGCCGCGCGCGGCGACTACCGTGTCGTCGCGTACGACCAGCCTGGTCACGGCCGGTCCGGCCGGTTGGAGACCGGGGAGTACGACCTGGCGGTGCTCGGCCGGACGCTGCGCCAGGTGATCGACCGGACCGCCCCGGAGGGGCCGCTGGTGCTGGTCGGCCACTCGATGGGCGGCATGACCATCATGGCGTTCGCCGAGCTGTTTCCGGAGCTGTTCGGTGACCGGGTGGTGGGCACGGTGCTGATGGCCACCTCGGGCGGGTTGATCGCGGAGACCAAGCTGGTCGCGCCGGCGCTGCTCGGCCGGGTCGGCGGGCCGGTGCTCTACATGGTCAGCAACGCCACCCGGTACGGCGGCCCGGTGATCGACAAGGCCCGCAAGTCCACGTCCAACGTGGCCTGGCTGCTCACCCGCAAGTACGGCTTCGGCACCCGCAAGCCCAGCCCGGCGCTCGTTTCGTACGTGGAGACGATGAACTCCCGGACCTCCGCCGACACGGTGACCCGCTACCTGCGGACGCTTGCCACGCACTCGCGTTTCCCGGCGCTGGCCGCGTTGGCGAACGCGCCGGTGCTGGTGGTCGTCGGCGACAAGGACATGATCACTCCGGTGACACACTCGGAGGAGATCGTCCGGCGGTTGCCGCACGCCGAGTTCATCAAGATCAAAGATAGTGGTCACGTGGTGATGCTGGAGCACGCCGACGAGGTCAACGCCGCGCTGGCGCGGTTCCTCGAGTCACTGGAGAGCATGGAGGACCGGTGAGTTTCGTCGTCAAACTGCCGACCGTCGAGGACACCCGGGAGTTCGGTCGCCGGCTGGCCAGGCTGCTGCGGGCCGGTGACCTGGTGCTGTTGACCGGTCCGCTGGGGGCCGGCAAGACCGCGCTCACCCAGGGCGTCGGCGTGGGGCTTCACGTTCTCGGCGACGTCACCTCGCCGACGTTCGTGATCGCCCGCGTGCACCGGCCCGACCCGGCCCGGGGTGGCCGGGTGGCCCTGGTGCACGCCGACGCGTACCGGCTGGGCGCCGCCAGCGACCCGCGTGCCGAGATCGACGACCTGGATCTGGACGCCTCGGTGGACGAGTCGGTGACCGTGGTGGAGTGGGGCGAGGGCCTGGTGGAGCAGTTGGTCGACGCGCACCTGCGGGTCCGTATCGACCGCCGCGACGACGACACCCGGATCGTCGAGCTGGAGCCGGTCGGTGGCGACTGGGCCCGACGGCTCGCCGAGCTGAGTTAGGGCCCGTGTCGGCGCGGCGTTGTCGGACCCGGTGCCTAGAGTGCGGGGGACCGACCCGCGCTGGAAGAGGTTCCTGATGCCCGATGACGCCCCCGCCCTGGATCTGCTGGCACTGCTGCCGGAGCAGTGGCGTGCCGTGCTCACCCCGCACCTCGATCCGGCCCGCACCGCCGCGCTGGCCGAGTTCGTCGCCCGGGAGTACGCGACGCAGACCGTCTTCCCGCCGTTGGAGGATCTCTTCTCGGCCTACCGGCTCTGCCCGCCGCAGAGCACCCGGGTGCTGATCCTCGGGCAGGATCCCTATCACCGTGCCGGGCAGGCCCACGGGTTGAGCTTCAGCGTCCGCGAGGGGGTGGCGGTGCCGCCGTCGCTGCGCAACGTCTTCAAGGAGTTGGGCGAGGACGTGGGCGTGGCCAAGCCGCGCAGCGGCAACCTCGACGGCTGGGCCGCGCAGGGCGTGCTGCTGCTCAACGCGGTGCTGACGGTGCGCCAGGCCACGCCGGGTTCGCACGCCAACTCGGGCTGGGAGGAGTTCACCGACGCCACGATCCGGGCGCTGAACGCCGCACCGGACCGGGTGGTCTTCCTGCTCTGGGGCGGCTACGCGCGCAATAAGGCGGCCCTGGTCACCAACCCGCAGCACGTGGTGCTGGAGGCCGGCCACCCCAGCCCGATGAACCCGCGCGGCTTCCTCGGCAGTCGCCCGTTCAGCGCGGCCAACAAGGCGCTCGCCGACGCTGGCCGGCCCACCATCGACTGGGAGCGCACCGCGGGCTGATCCCTACGGCGCGGGCCGCGTCGCCAGCTCAGTGGCGTGGGCCGCGTCGCCGGCTTGTTGGTGGGGCGTGGGCCGTGCGGCCGGTTTTTGTTGTGGTGCGGGGGCCGCGCCGCTGACCTCTGCGGCGTGCGCCGCGTCGCCGGCTCTGCGGCGTGCGCCGCGTCGCCGGCTTGTTGGTGGGGCGCGGGCCGTGCCGCCAGCTTGTTGTTGTGGTGCGGGCCGTGCCGCCAGCCTGTTGTTGTGGTGCGGGCTGTGCCGCCTGGCGAGACCGCGTGGCCCTTCGCCGCGCGGCGCGGGTCAGCCCTCGGCAGCGAGTTGCCGCGCCCGGTAGCGGCGCAGTAATTCGGCGGCCCGCGGCTCGGTCAGCTCCAGCTCGACCAGCGGCACCACCCGATAGTCGCGCCCGCCGTGGCGCACCTCGATCGTCTCGGGCAGCTCGTCGCACATGGTCGCCCTGATCTCGCCGTACCGGGTCGACCAACGGTGCTCGCCCGGCTCCTCTGGCTCCAGCCACACCCCGCCGAACTCGCCCCACCGGGCGTTCCACCGCTGGCCGTAGTTCGCCTTCAGCCAGCCGGTGAACCGTTTCGAGTCCTGCCAGCGCAGGGCGATCTCCACGGCGTCCACCGGCACCGGCGCGCCCTGCAACAGGGCCGCCGTGCCGCCGGTGAGCACCTGCGGAAAGTCGGTGAGTCGGTCCAGCGTCTCATCCAGGCCCAGCTCGTCGATGCGTTGGGCGATCGGCCGGGCGGCCAGTTCGTCGATGCGGGCGTCGAGGTGCGCGTCCAGCGGCTCGACCTCGACCACCATCTGCACGTCCATCGCGGCGAACAAGCGCTCCAGCACCGCAAGGCTCGCGGCGCGGCTGCCGCTCTCGATCCGGGCAACAGCCGCCTGGGTGACCCCCGCCGCCTCTGCCAACTCGGACTGGGTCAGGTCGCGCAGGTGCCGTTGCTGGCGGACAGCCCTGCCGAGCAGGGTGGCGAGGCGCGTCGGCGGCATGCCGACATGGTGGACCGGGCACGGCCGAGGAGAAACCGCTGAGCCGGATTCACGACTGCGTGGCCTGGGTCCGAGATCCCGGCGACCCGGCGCCGTCGGGTGGGCCATTCCCTGATGAGCGGTATTCCTGTGGGTCATAAATATGACTCACAGGTATACCGTTTCTCACCGCAAGTGGCCTCCGGCCGAGCGGTGGCGTCCGCACAGGTCGACTGAGAACGGCCAGGACGGTGAGAGCGGCCAAGACGGCCGATGCGGGTGACAGCGACCAGCCCCGCTCGATTGCCTGAACGGCCGGAATGGCCATGACGAGCAGTCGGAACGGCCAGGACGACCCGGTTAGAGCGGCCCAGGCGGCCCAGGATGCCAGGCGGCCGGGCCTGAGTGGCCGGGCTTGAGGGGCCGGGCTTGAGGGGCCGGGCTTGAGGGGCCGGGCTTGAGGGGCCGGGCTTGAGGGGCCGGGCTTGAGGGGCCGGCACCCAGGGTGCCAGGGCGTCCAGGAGTGAGTGGCTGACCCTGGGCGCAGGCAGGGGGCGGGGCGTGGCCGGGCGGCGGTGGCGGGGCCGCTAGGCTGGCTAACCGTGCTCGTACTCGTGGTGGACAGCTCTACCCCCGCGGTGACCGCAGCGTTGGTGGAGATCTCGGCGGACGGCGTGACGTCCCGGGCGCACCGGTGCACGGTCGACGCCCGCGCGCACGGTGAACTGCTCGCGCCCCAGGTCGACGCGGTCCTCGCCGACGTCGGAGCGCGCCCGCGTGATCTGGGCGCCATCGTCGCCGGCCTCGGCCCGGGGCCGTTCACCGGGCTGCGGGTCGGCCTGGTCACCGCCGCCACGATGGGGCAGGTGCTCGGCGTCCCGACGTACGGCGTCTGCTCCCTGGACGGCATCGGCTACCCGGCGGCGGCCGGCGAGCCGGTGCTGGCTGCCAGCGACGCCCGCCGCAAGGAGCTGTACTGGGCCGTCTACGACGGCGCCGGTCAGCGGATCGTCGGGCCCGAAGTGTCCGCCCCGGCGGTGGCCGCCGCGCGCGCCCGGGAACTGGGGGCGACGGTCGCGGTCGGCGACGGGGCACACCGGTACGCCGAAGCCCTGGACCTGCCGGTCCGGGTCGAGCCGCGCTACCCGGAGGCCACCGTGCTGGCGCAGCTCGCCGCCGAGCGGATCCGGGCCGGCGCACCCGGCGAGCGGCTCACCCCGCTCTACCTGCGCCGTCCGGACGCCGTGGCGGCCACCGGCCGCAAATCGGTCCTGCCGTGAGCACGACGGTACGGCTGGACCCGTTCCGCTGGTGGCACATCGACGAGGCGATGCCCATCGAGGTGGACCTCTTCGGCGCGGAACACTGGTCGCCGGCGATGTTCTGGAACGAGCTGGCCAACAGGCACCACTATCGGGTCGCCACCGACACCGACGGCACCCTGCTCGGCTATGCCGGGCTCGCCGGAGCCCCACCGGACGAGGTGTGGGTGCAGGTCATCGCGGTCCGCCGGGACGTCCAGCGGCGCGGTGTCGGGCGTGTCCTGCTGGAGGAGCTGCTCGCCGAGGCGGCCCGGCGTGACGCCCGCAGCACCCTGCTGGAGGTCGCCGTGGACAACGTGGCCGCCCAGCGGCTCTACGCGATGTACGGGTTCGAGCCGATCGGGGTGCGTCGCGGCTACTACCAACCGAGCAACACCGACGCGCTGGTCATGCGGCGCGACGCCGAGCCGACCGGGGACGGACCACACGACCATGGCTGACGAACCGCTGATCCTGGGCATCGAGACCTCGTGCGACGAGACCGGCGTCGGCATCGTACGCGGGCACACCCTGCTGGCCGACGCGCTCGCGTCCAGCGTCGAGGAGCACGCCCGCTTCGGCGGCGTGGTGCCCGAGGTGGCCAGCCGGGCCCACCTGGAAGCCATCGTGCCGACCATGCAGCGGGCGCTGACCGAGGCCGGTGTCACCCTGGCCGACATCGACGCCATCGCGGTCACCTCCGGGCCCGGGCTGGCCGGCGCGCTGCTCGTCGGCGTCGCCGCCGCCAAGGGGTACGCGCTGGCGGCCGAGAAGCCGGTGTACGGCGTCAACCACCTCGCCGCGCACGTCGCGGTGGACACGCTTGAGCACGGCCCGCTCCCGGAACCCGCGATCGCGCTGCTGGTCTCCGGCGGGCACTCGTCCCTGCTGCTGGTCGATGACCTGGCCCGGGGCGTCACCCCGCTCGGCGCCACCATCGACGACGCGGCCGGTGAGGCGTTCGACAAGGTCGCCCGACTGCTGGGGTTGCCGTTCCCGGGCGGCCCGCCCATCGACCGGGAGGCCCGCGCCGGTGACGCCGCCTCGATCGCGTTCCCGCGTGGCCTCACCGCCGCCAAGGATCTCGCCGCCCACCGGTACGACTTCTCGTTCTCCGGGCTGAAGACGGCGGTGGCCCGCTGGGTCGAGGCGCGGCAGCGCGCCGGCGAGCCGGTGCCGGTGGCCGACGTCGCCGCGTCCTTTCAGGAGGCGGTCTGCGACGTCCTGACCAGCAAGGCGCTCGCCGCCTGCCGGGCGCAGGGGATCGAGACGCTGGTGATCGGCGGCGGAGTGGCGGCGAACTCCCGGCTGCGGGCGCTGGCCGAGCAGCGGGCCGAGAAGTACGGCATCCGGGTGCGGGTGCCCCGGCCGAAGCTGTGCACCGACAACGGGGCGATGGTGGCCGCGCTCGGATCGCACCTGGTCGCCGCCGGGGTCGCGCCGAGCCGGCTGGACCTGCCGGCCGACTCGGCGCTGCCGTTGACAACGGTCAGCGTGTGACGGGGGCACCGGAGATGATCGTGCGGATGTGGGAGGCGCGCGCCGAGGCGTACGGCGTCGCCGACCTGATCACCTGGGTGTGCGACACCGCCCTGCCCGAGTTGGAGCACGACCCTCTGCACGTGTCGAGCGAGGTCTTCTCCTCCACCGACCACCGTGTCGTGGTCATCTCCAAGTGGCGCAGCAGCCCGCGTCCGCTGCCCGATCCACCCGCCCTGCTGGTGGCCCGCGCCCCGCACTCCTGGGATTTCACCCAGGTGGACCGCTGACGGGGGCCACCTCCACGGGTGGTCAGCTGCGGCGCAGCATCCGGTAGGTGGCGATCCCGCCGGTGCCGAGCGCGGCGAGGAAGACCAGCCAGACGACTGTGCTGCTGACTCCGACCTGTGGGCCGGCGTTCGCTCCGGCGGCGGCGAGCAGGCCGTCCTTGCCGGGGGCGGGCAGCGCGGCCGGCGGCAGTTCGGGCCACCGGACCAGTCCGGTGGACTCCAGCATCTGCATGTGGTGCTGCACGAAGGCGTTGGCGTCCTCGCAGAGCTTACGAACTGTCGCGTCGCGGGTGCTGGCACGCACCGCGCCGATCACCGGGAAGATCTTGCCGTGGGCCACGCGGAGCCGGGTCACGAAGATCTGGTCGAACCGGGCGCCGGAGGCGTTCTGCATCTCCGACAGCCAACCCTTCTGCTCGGCGGTCGGCTCGGTGGGGATGGACGCGCCGAGCTTGTTGGCGGCGTCCACGACGAGCTGGTCGAGCTTCTGGTGCTCGCCGGCGATGGCCGCGCCGATCTCCCGTACCTTCGCCGACTGTCCCTTCTCGGCGGCCATCTGACCGGCGGGCATCTCCCACAGCCCGGCCAACCGCACACCGTTGAGCAGTGTCATGTCGGCGGCGTTGAGCTGCTGCCCGCCGGAGGGGGCGGCGATGGCCACTCCGGGCAGGACACCGACCCCCGCGACGATCGCGATGAGCAACATCGCCGCGCGGTGCATCCGGTTGCCCGGCCGACGACGGGCGGATCTGAGCGGTGCCATGTCTGTGGTGCCTCCTCGGTCCGGACCGAAACGCGTCTGGACCGGGCAGCCGCACCCTGCCGGCCGCCCGTCCGCCCACTGGTACGGACTGATCGCCCGATCAGTTCATCCGCGCGCCCGGTGGAAATGCGTGCGGCGGACGAGCCGAAGCCCTCGGCGCGACGCGGATCAGCGGGTGACGGCGAGGAAGCCGCCGAGCAGCAGCAGCGTGAGCGCGGCGACGGCGAAGAGCACCAGCAGCTCCCGGCGGCCGTGCCCGATCGGGTCACCGCCGCCGGCCGTCGCGGCGGCGGGGTCGGGCAGGGCCGGCAGGTCGCGGGTCAGCGCGGCCAGGTCACCGAGGGTACGAGAGGCCCAGACCGCGCCGGCCCGCTCGGAGAACTCGTCCAGCGTGAGCCGGCCCTCGGTGGTGTGCCGGTGCAGCTCGGCGACCACCCGGTGGCGGTCGTCGTCGGAGGCGCGCAGCTCGACATCCACGCCGGACAGGGTACGCGGGTCAGCCCACGTCGAGGGGGTCGGCGAGGAGCCGTTCGAAGGCCAGTTCGGCGGCGCCGATCAGGGGCGCGTCCTCGCCCAGTTTGGGGGTGCGCAACCGGACGTGTTCCAGGCAGGCGCCGAGGGCGTTGGAGTTGAGTCGACTGCGGATCTGGGCCGCCGCGGCGAGGTAGAGGTCCCGCATGGTGCCGCCGAAGATGACCATCTCGGGGTTGAAGACGTTCACCAGGTTGGCCACCCCGAAGCCCAGCCAGTCACCGGCCTTGCGGACCGCCGTCTGGGCGCGGGCGTCTCCCCGGTCGGCGGCGTCGAAGACGGCCAGCAGCGCGTCGCGGCCCCGGGCGTCGGATCGTCCGGCCGCGCGGAGCAGGCCGTGCTCGCCGATCTCGGTCTCCCAGCAACCCCGGGCGCCGCACTCGCAGGGCATGCCGTCACGGACCACCTTCATGTGGCCGACCTCGCCGCCGTACCCGCCGTGTCCGGTGAGTCGACGCCCGCCGGCGATGATGCCGGCGCCGACGCCGACGTCGCCGTACAGGTAGATGACGTTGTCGCAGCCGGCCGCGACCCCCCGGGCGTGCTCGGCGAACGCCGCCACGTCGGCCACGTTGCCGACCGTGACCGGCACGTCGAGGCCCAGTTCGGCGCCGAGCGCGGCGCCGATCGGCTCGTCCACCCAGCCCGTGGTGGGGCCGAGCCGGACCAGGCCGTCCTCGCGGCGGACCATCCCGCAGACCGCGACGCCGGTGCCGACGCAGATCGCGTCGGCGGGCACCGCCTGCTGCATCTCCTTGACCGCACCGGCGAGCAGCGGCGCGGCCTCGGCGGCCAGCAGCCCGCGCGGTCGGTCCAGCTCCCGGCGGTCCAGCACCGCGCCGCCCAGGCCGACCCGGGCGGCGCGCAGCCGGTCCACCTCGACGGAGTACGCGTACGCGTACACCCGGGCCGACTCGGGCCGGACGACCAGTGACGGCCGTCCGGCCCGGCCGGTCTCCTTCGGTGTTCCCTCGCTGACCAGTCCGACGCCGGCCAGGTCGGCGGTGAGCGCGCCGATGGTGCTCCGGTTCAGCCCCAGGGTGGTGGTGAGTTCGGCGCGGGTGGTCGCCCCGTGGACGTGCACGTGCCGCAGCAGGGCCCCGAGATTCTGCCGCCGGACCTCCTCCTGGCTGGGTGCCGGGCGCATGCTGGTGCTACCTCCCGCGCGGTCAGCGGGTGCCGGTGGCTGCCGCGCGGCGGCGGGAGAGGGCGTCGACGCTGGCCGCGAGCAGCAGCACGACACCGGTGACCACGTACTTGACCCCCGCGCTGTACCCCATCAGGCCCATTCCGTTTTCGATGACCGCGACCACCGCGCCTCCCAGGACGGCGTCGAGGACGCGACCCTTGCCGCCGAAGAGGCTGGTGCCGCCGATCACCGCCGCGCCGACCGCGTAGAGCAGTACGTTACTGCCCCCCGTGTTCGGGTCGACCGAGTTGGCCCGGCTGGCGGCGACGATGCCACCGATGGCGGCCATGGACGAGCAGATGACGAAGACCGAGATCCGGATCCGGTCGACCTCGATGCCGGCCCGGCGGGCCGCTTCCCGGTTGCCGCCGACGGCGTAGATGTGCCGGCCGTAGCTGGTGCGTTGGAGTACGAACGTCCAGATGATCAGCAGCACCGCGATGACCGGCACCACGATCGGCACACCCTTGAGCGAGACGATCAGCACGTTGCGGCTGCGCTCCAGGTTGAGGACGTACACCGCCGTGCCGAGGATGACGGCGAGCACGCCGATCCGGAGCGCCACCACCGCGAGCGGGTCGGTGATCAGGCCACGGGCCACGCGGTTGCGGTGTCGCAGCAACTGCACCGCCGCGTAGCCGACGACCGCGAGGGCGGTCAGCGCCCAGCCCAGCGCGGGGGCGAGGTTGCGGTTGGCGATGGCGACCAGCACCTCGTCGCGGACCGAGATGTTGGTGCCCTCCTTCACGAGCAGCAGCACGATGCCCTGGAAGGCGAGGAAGCCGGCGAGGGTGACCACGAAGGACGGAATGCCGATCTTCGCGACGAGCAGGCCGAGGCTGGTGCCGATGAGCACACCGGTGGCGACCGCGGCCAGCACGGCGACCCACCAGGGGTACCCGAGCACGGTGACCACATTGGCCAGCACGGCCGCGCAGACGCCGCTGGCGAAGCCGGCGGAGAGGTCGATCTCGCCGAGCAGCAGTACGAAGACCAGACCCATCGCGATCAGCGTGACCGCCGCGCCCTGGGTGAAGAGGTTGGCGAAGTTGCCCGCCGACAGGAACGACGACGGCCGCATGATCGCGAAGACGGTGCAGAGCACGACCAGGCCGAGCACCGCCGGTAACGCGCCGACGTCGCCTCCGCGTACCCGGCTGAGGTAGTTGCGGACGTGGCTCCCGACGGTCGGCGGCGGTGTGACGGCTGCGGGGCCGTCCTTCCGCACGGCGGCGGTGGTGGTCATCGGACGCCTCCTGAGATCGAGTCGGCCGGCTGCGGGCCGTCGCCGTTGCTGCCCGGGTCCGTGGCGAGGCCGAGGCCTCCCGAGCGCCCGGCGGTGATCAGCTCAACCACCTGGGCGTGGGTGATGTCGGTGGTCTTCACCTGGGCGACCATCTGGCCGAGGTACAGCGCGGCGATCCGGTCGGAGACGGCGAAGACGTCGTTCATGTTGTGCGAGATGAGCACCACGGCCAGGCCGTTGTCGGCGAGGCGACGGACCAGTTCCAGGACCTGGGCGGTCTGTGCCACACCGAGCGCCGCGGTCGGCTCGTCCAGGATGACGAGCTTGCTGTTCCACAGCACCGCCTTGGCGATGGCCACGGTCTGGCGCTGACCGCCGGAGAGGCTGGACACGTGCTGACGAAGCGACGTGACGGTGCGGATGGAGAGCCCCGCCAGAGTCTCGGCGGCGAGCTGTTCCATGGTCGGCTCGTCCAGGACGATGCCGCTGTGCTTCTCCCGCCCGAGGAACATGTTCTGCACGATGTCCAGGTTGTCGCAGAGCGCGAGGTCCTGGTAGACGACCTCGATGCCGAGGGCGGCGGCGTCGCGGGGACTGCCGATGTGCACCTGTTCGCCGTTGAACAGGACCTCGCCGGCGTCGGTGGGGTAGATGCCGCTGATGCACTTCACCAGGGTCGACTTGCCGGCGCCGTTGTCGCCGACCAGTGCGGTCACTTCGCCCGGGTGGACGGTCAGGGCGACGTCGCGGAGCACCTGGACGGGACCGAAGCTCTTGTCGATCCCGCGAAGTTCCAGCAGGGGGGTCGCGGACACGGGGTCTCCTTCTTAAGGGAGGGTCGGGGCCCGTCCGGCGGGCGCCGCCCGGCACGGGAGGATGCTCCCG
>NZ_JBFAPG010000027.1:0-25857 GCF_040675595.1 Micromonospora sp. NPDC049580 | reverse complement strand
GGGCACGCCCCCTGGCGGAGGCGTTGACGGCCGAGCTGGCCGCCCGCCATCCGGCGTGCCTGGTGGACGTGCCGACGCTGCTCGCGGACACCGATGGGGAGCTGCCGACGTACCTGGTGGTCTTCGGGTTGGATCGGCCCGGGCCACGGGAGTTGCCGGCCGACCGGTTGCGCGCGCTGCTGCGGGACGGGCCGCCGGCGGGCCGGCACCTGCTGGGCTGGTGGCGGGCGGTGCCGCCGTTCGCCGCGCTGCTGGAGCCGGACGGCGAGGTCGACAAGCTCGCCGCCGTCGTGGTGCTGGACGTGCCGGCGGCGCAGCTCGCCGCCGTCTTCGGCCGGCCGGTCCAGTGGCGGGCACACCCGGACCGGGCGGCGCTGTGGGACGGTCCGGACGAGCGGGGCACGGTCCTGGTGCCGTTCGCCGACAAGGTGGGGTGAGCGGGCGGTGCACGCGGGAGGTGTCGGTGTGGGGTCGAACGTTACGGTGACCGGGCCGGGGCGGCAGCGGACCGCCGGGGCGGACGGCGATGGCACGCCGGCGGCCGTGGAACCCGTCAGCGGCTGGGCCGAGTACCTGGCGGCGGCGCGGCAACTGGATGCGGTCCGGCGCGGCGCGGCTGCCGCCGCCGGTGAGCAGGCCCGCTCGGCGGAGGCCGCCCGGGAGGAACTGACGGTCGTGCGTGCCGGGCTGGCGAGTCAGCAGGAGCGGCTGCGGGAGCGAGGCGTACCGGCGATCTCGCTGGTGCCGTCGCCGCCGGAGCTGACCGAGGCGGCCCGGTCGATGGTCGGCGGCCCGGCCGCAGTACTGGCGGCGCTGCGGGCCGCGCGGGGTCGGGCCGAGGCCGCGGACGCGGCGTTGGCCGCGCGTCGCGGCCTCCGACCGGCCTCCTGGCCCACGCGGGCCCGCAACCTCCTGGTGTACGGGCCGTTGGCGCTGCTGGTGCCGCTGATCCAGGTCATCGTGTACGCGACGACGGGTACGGGCCCGGCCAGCGTGACGGCCCTGATCGGCGGCCTTCCGATGCCGGCGGTCGCCTTCGTCGTCGGCTGGGTGGGTGTCGGTCGGCTGTTCCAGGCGAGCCCCGACGAGCGGCTGGACCGGACGGTGCGCCTCGGTGCGCTGGTCTGCCTGGTGCCGGCGGTGCTGGTCACGGCCGGCCTGCTCCTGGCCCTGCTGGCCGGCTGACCGGCTGACCGGCTGACCGGCTGACCGGCTGACGAGCGGACCACCCCGCAGACGCGACGGCCGGCCACCCTCAAGACGCGACAGCCGGCCGTCCCGGAAGGGGGCGGACGGCCGTTGTCGCGTCCGGGAGGTCAGCGGGGAATGATCAGCGCCATCGCCTCGGCCCGCGACTTGGAGTCGGACTGCAGGACGCCGCGCACCGCCGACGTGATGGTCTTGGCACCGGACTTCTGGATGCCACGCATCGCCATGCACATGTGCTCGCATTCGAGCACGACGACGACGCCACGCGGGGCGAGCTTGCTCATCAGCAGGTCGGCGACCTGCGAGGTGAGCCGCTCCTGCACCTGGGGTCGGCGGGCGAAGACCTCCACGAGGCGGGCCAGCTTGGACAGGCCGGTGATCCGCCCGTCCGGGCCGGGGATGTAGCCGATGTGCGCGCTGCCGCGGAACGGCAGCAGGTGGTGCTCACAGAGGCTCATCACGTCGATGTCCCGGACGATCACCAGCTCTTCGTGGTTGGCCTCGAAGGTGGTGCTGAGCACCTGGGCCGGGTCGACGCGCAGGCCGGCGAAGAGCTCGGCGTACGCGCGGGCCACCCGGGCCGGAGTCTGCTGAAGCCCGTCGCGGTCCGGGTCCTCGCCGACCGCGATCAGGATCTCCCGGACCGCCTTCTCGATCCGGCCGAGGTCGACTGCGTCCTCGATCGGGCGCCCGGTCAACCGGCCGCTGATCAGCCGGGCGGCAACGTAGTCCAGCCCGTCGTCGCCGTCGGGTTCGGTCGCGGAAACGGCCAGCTCCCGGTGAGGGGAGCTGGCCGTCGGGTCGTCGCTCAGTGCGTACCGTCCGAGTTGTTGGACGGCGAGCCGCCACCAACGGACGCCTGCGCGCCGTCGGCCTGGGCCTGCGCCTTGAGCTTGTCCTTCTCCGCAGGGGTGAGCACGGGCGGCTCGGTGGAGGGCTGGCGCTTGCCGAAGCCGTTGTACGGTGCCAGCGGCGGGCGCTTGACCACCCGGGAGCAGATCCGCGCCATGTCGGCCGTGGAGAGGGTTTCCTTCTCCATCAGCTCGAGCACGATGTTGTCCAGGACGTCCCGGTATTCCACCAGGATCTCCCAGGCCTCGTCGTGCGCCAGCTCGACAAGTGCCCGCATCTCGCCGTCGATCTCGGCGGCCACCGAGTCCGAGTAGTCCCGTTCGTGGCCCATGTTGCGGCCGAGGAACGGCTCGTCGCCGCTGGTGCCGTACTTGATCGCGCCGAGCTTGGAGCTCATGCCGTACTGGGTGATCATCGCGCGGGCCAGTTGGGTGGCCTTCTCGATGTCGTTGCCGGCACCGGTGGTGGGCTCGTGGAAGACCAGCTCCTCAGCGGCCCGGCCGCCCAGGGCGTACGCCAGGGTGTCGATCATCTCGGCACGGGTCTGGGTGTACTTGTCCTCGGTCGGCAGCACCAGGGTGTGGCCCAGCGAGCGGCCACGGGACAGGATCGTCACCTTGTGCACCGGCGCGGCGTGCGGCAGCGCCCAGGCGACCAGCGCGTGCCCACCCTCGTGGTACGCGGTGATCTTCTTTTCGTTGTCGCTCATGACCCGCGTCCGTCGCTGCGGACCCGCGACCACCCGGTCAATCGACTCTTCGAGCGAGTCGTTGCTGATCGCCCGCTGCTCCTTACGAGCGGTGAGCAGGGCCGACTCGTTGATGACGTTGGCCAGGTCGGCACCGCTGAAGCCCGGGGTGCGTCGCGCCACCGCGTCGAGGTCGACGTCGGGGGTGAACGGCTTGCCCTTGGCGTGCACCCGCAGGATGGCCTTGCGGCCCTCCATGTCGGGGGCGTCCACCGGGATCTGCCGGTCGAACCGGCCCGGGCGCAGCAGCGCCGGGTCGAGGATGTCCGGTCGGTTGGTGGCCGCGATCAGGATGACCCCGCCCTTGGTGTCGAAGCCGTCCATCTCGACGAGCAGCTGGTTGAGCGTCTGCTCGCGCTCGTCGTGGCCGCCGCCCATGCCGGCGCCACGGTGCCGGCCGACAGCGTCGATCTCGTCGACGAAGACGATCGCCGGGGCGTTGGTCTTGGCCTGCTCGAACAGGTCGCGGACCCGGCTGGCGCCGACACCGACGAACATCTCGACGAAGTCGGAGCCGGAGATGGAGTAGAAGGGCACCCCGGCCTCGCCGGCGACCGCGCGGGCCAGCAGCGTCTTGCCGGTGCCGGGCGGGCCGAACAGCAGCACGCCCTTCGGGATCTTGGCGCCCAGGGCCTGGTACTTCGCAGGGTTCTGCAGGAAGTCCTTGATCTCGTACAGCTCTTCGACGGCCTCCTCGGCACCCGCGACGTCCGCGAAGGTCGTCTTCGGAGTGTCCTTGGTGATCATCTTCGCCTTGGACTTGCCGAAGTTGAGCACCCGGGAGCCGCCGCCCTGCATCTGCGACATGAAGAACAGCAGCAGGAGCACGAGCAGCGCGATCGGCAGCAGGTTGACCAGCAGGCTCACCCAGATGCTGTCCGACGAGACCTTGGCGTCGGCCGGGCCGGTGACCCGGTTGGCCGCCTTGGCGTCCAGCACCTGGTTCCAGATCTCGTCCCCAGCCTGGTACGGGAACTGGGCCTCGATCCGGTCGGTGTTGGTCTCACCGAACTTGGTCTTGTTCTTCAGGTCCAGCTGGAGCGTCTGCTCCTTGTCCTGGAAGACGACCTTGTTGATCTGGGCGGTGTGGAGCTGGTCGAGCGCAACGGAAGTGTCCACGCGGTGGTAGCTGGGACCAGCGGTGAACAGCTGACTGAGCACAACGGCGCCGAGGATGACCAGGATGATCCAGACCACCGGTCGGCGGAAGAAACGCGTACGTTCCATACTGTTGTCGAGCGCCGGAGCGCCCGCATCCTCCTGATCGACGTCCTGACCGTCTGATGGTGTCGCCGCCCTGGGCGGCGTCGGAGCCGCCGTGCGGGCCGGCCTCGACCCCGAGGCGCGAAAACTGCCGCGCCGCGGTCATTCGACGGTACACCGTGTACGCGAGGAGTGAGCTTGCGAGCCCCGCAGTGGTGTATCAATCGAAGGCCCCGTGTACGCGAGGAGTGAGCCCGCGAGCCCCGCCCTCGGTTCTCCGTCGCCATCGACGACGGGCTCCGTGAGCGGCCTCGCCAGCCCCGCACCAGGACGTACGGCGGGTCCGGGCAAGAACCGGCGTGGCGGGGAATCCAGCCCGGCCACCCGCACGCCCGGTCACGCGGTCGAGGAGCCGGGCACGGAGTTGCCTCCGCGCCACCGGGCTCCACGGTAACCGGAACAGCTGGGAGCCCGCTGAACGTCGGCTTGACGAATACCGATGCGAGTTGCTCTCACGCCGCCGGGCGCGACCCGTCGGGACGGTCGGTCGGCGTCAGGACCGGGCGTAGACCTCGGGCTTGAGCACCCCGACGTAGGGCAGCTCCCGGTACCGCTCGGCGAAATCGAGGCCGTACCCGACCACGAACTCGGTGGGGATGTCGAAGCCGACGTACTTCACGGCCACCGGCACCTTGACCGCCTCCGGCTTGCGGAAGAGCGCGACCACCTCGACGCTCGCCGCCGAGCGCGACTCCAGGTAGCGCAGCAGCCAGGAGAGCGTCAGGCCGGAGTCGACGATGTCCTCCACGACCACGACGTGCCGGCCGGCGATGTCCCGGTCGAGGTCCTTGAGGATGCGGACCACTCCGGAGGAGGTGGTGCCCTGGCCGTAGGAGGAGATGGCCATGAAGTCGAGTTCGGCCGGGGGGCCGTTGCGGCCCAACGCCCGGGCGAAGTCCGCCATGAACATCACCGCGCCCTTGAGCACGCAGACCAGCAGCAGTCCGTCGCCCACGTGGGCGTAGTCGGCGGAGACCTGCTTGGCCAGCTCCGCTGTCTTCTCGCGGATCTGCGCCTCGGAGATGATCACGTGGTCGATGTCGGCGTCGTACCAGGAGCCGTCAGCCATGACTCCTAGCCTGCCGTACGTCGGATGGCCTCCGTCGGCGGGGCCGCACCTTGTGGTGGGGGCCCGCCGGGGATCTTCGGCGCAAAGGGCATCAAACGCATCAGCTGGTGCGAGACCGCCAGCGGCGGCCGTCCTCGCTGGGCTTCCAGTCGGCCGAGTCGTGGCTGTCCGCGGTGAGGCCGGCCGCCGAGGCGGCGACGAGCAGGACGAGGAACAGGAGGAAGAGCAGGAACTCCATGGCGGCGCTCACTTTCGCATGGTTGCTGTCGGTTTCGCCGCCGGTGCGCACCGGACTGAGACCAGTCTGCGCCGACTCCCGCCGGCCGGACAGTGGCAGAGATGCCACTGGGCATCGATTTACTGCCACCTCTCGGGTTACCCTCGTCACATGCTCCGATCCGTCGCCGTCCTCGCCCTCGACCAGGTCGCTCCCTTCGAGCTCGGTGTGCTGGCCGAGGTGTTCGGCACCGACCGGACGGCCGACGGCTTCCCCGCGTACCGCTTCGACGTGTGCAGCCCCGACGGCGCTGCGGTCCGGACGTCCGCCGGCTTCCACCTCACCCCGAACGCCGACCTCGGCCCGCTGGAGGAGGCCGACCTGGTGGCCGTCCCCGCGCACAGCGCGGGCACCGTCATTCCCGACCCGGTGCTCGACGCGCTGCGCCGGGCCGACGCGCGCGGCGCGCACCTGTTCAGCGTCTGCTCCGGCGCCTTCCTGCTCGGTGCGGCGGGCCTGCTGGACGACCGGGAGTGCACCACCCACTGGCGCTACGTCGACGAGCTGCAACGCCGGCATCCCCGCGCCCGGGTGCGCTGCAACTCGCTGTACGTCCAGGACGGTCGGCTGCTCACCAGCGCCGGCACGGCGGCCGGCATCGACGCCTGCCTGCACCTGATCCGCCAGGTGCACGGCTCGGCCACGGCGACCCGGCTGGCCCGGCGGATGGTGGTCCCGCCACACCGCGACGGCGGCCAGTCGCAGTACGTCGAGGCGCCCATCCCCCGGGCCCCCGAGGCGCCGACCCTGGAGCCGGTGCTGGAGTGGCTGATGGGGCACCTGGACCGGACGATCACGGTGGAGGAGCTGGCCGCCCGCGCCGGCATGGCCCCGCGCACGTTCGCCCGCCGGTTCCGCGCCGAGACCGGCACCACGCCGCACGACTGGCTCACCAACCAGCGGGTGCTGCTCGCCCGACGGCTGCTGGAGGAGACCCCGTTGAGCGTGGAGGCCGTCGCCGACCAGGCCGGCTTCAGCGACGCGGCCGCGCTGCGCCACCACTTCAGCCGCCGGGTCGGCGCCACCCCGCACAGCTACCGGACCACCTTCCGGGACCGGACGGACGGCGCCGGGGCTCTCAGCCCGAGCTGAGGGCCGTCAGCCGGTCGCCACGACGGAGTACGCGGACACCCCCGGGCAGGTCGGTGGGACCCTGACCGTGCCAGTCGGTGACCAGGGCGTCCAGAGCGGCGACGTGCCGGTGCGACAGCGCCCCGGGCACCGCGCCCAGCTCCCGCGCCCAGGCGTGCAGCACCCGACCGCGTACGGCGGCGGTCAGACCGGCCAGCTCCGGCACCGCGAGCCCACCGGCGGGGTGCCGGGCCGCCGCCAGCGCCGTCGCCGCCGTCTCGTCGAGGGCGGCGTTGTCCGCCGCCACCAGTCGGGCGGTACGCGCCAGGTTGTCCACCACGCCCGGCCCGAGCGCCCGCACCAACGCCGGCAGCACGTCGGCCCGCACCCGGGAGCGGGCGTACGACGGGTCGGTGTTGTGCGGGTCCTGCCACGCGCTGAGACCAAGCGCGGCACAGGCGGCGCGGGTCTGCTCCCGACCGATCTCCAGAAGCGGGCGCAGCAGCGGCACCCCGGCCAGCTCCCGCCGGCTGGGCATCCCGGCCAGCCCGCGTGGACCGGCGCCCCGGGCGAGCGCGAGCAGCACGGTCTCCGCCTGGTCGTCGCGGGTGTGCCCGGTGAGCACCGCGACCGCCTCGTGCTGCCGAGCCGCCTCGGTCAACGCCTCGTAGCGGGCCTCCCGGGCCGCCGCCTCCGGGCCACCCGGACGCCCGGCCACCCGCACCCGCACCGCCACCACCGGCGCGAACCCGGCCTCTCGGGCCCAGCCGGCCACCGCCTCCGCGCGCTTCGCCGAGCCGGCCTGCAGGCCGTGGTCGACGGTCACCAGGCCGGCGGTCCGGCCCAGGCGGGGCGCCACGAACACGGTGGCCGCCGCCAGGGCGAGTGAGTCGGCGCCACCGGAACAGGCGACCAGCACCGGGCCGCCGGACGGCAGGTGAGTCAGCGCGCGGCGGACCGCCACCCGGATCGCGGCCACCGGCGGCGCGAGCGCGCCCATCGACGGACGGTCAGCCAGCGGCCGGTACGGTGCCGGCCGGGCCGTGCACCCGCGCCACCCAGGCGTCCGGGTCGCCCAACTCGGACAGCCGGGGCAGGGTGAGCGGCGAGTTGAAGATCGAGTTGAAGCCCTCCATGCCGACCCGCTCGACCACGCCGTGCACGAACTTGCGGCCCTCGGCGTACTGGCGCATCTTGACGTCCACCCCGAGCAGCCGGCGGATCGCCTTCTCCAACGGGTTACCCGCCTCGCGCCGGCGGTTGAACGACGCCCGGATCCGCTCCACGCTCGGGATCACCTGCGGGCCGACTCCGTCCATCACGAACTCGGCGTGCCCCTCCAGCAGGGTCATCAGCGCGGTGAGCCGGTCGAGGACGGCCCGCTGCGCCGGGGTCTGGACAATGTCGAGCACGCTCGTCCGGCTCTCCGGGTCGCGGACCGCCTCGGACAGCGTCGCCACCCCGCGCCGCAGCCGCTCGACGAGGTGCTCGCCGCCGCTGGACGAGGCGTCGACGAACGCCTGCACCTCGCTGAGGAAGTAGGCCCGCATCCATGGCACGGCGGTGAACTGCGTCCGGTGGGTGACCTCGTGCAGGCAGACCCAGAGCCGGAAGTCCCGGGGGTCGGCGCCGAGCTTGCGCTCCACCTCGACGATGTTGGGCGCCACCAGCAGCAGTTGGCCCGGGTCGGCGGAGAAGACCTCGTACTGGCCGAGCACCCGGCCGGAGAGGTAGGCCAGCACGGTGCCGGCCTGCACCCCGGTCAGCCGGGACCCGATCGCCTCGGTGAGCGCGCCGGGTTGCTTGTCGCCGGACAGCCGACCGACCAGCGGAGTGATCACCTCACGCAGCCCGGCGATGTTGGTGGCCGCCCAGTCCCGGCGGTCGACGACCCGCACCGGCGGGTGTGCCACCTGCGCCCGCAGCCCCGTGTAGTCGGCCACGTGCCCGGCCGCCTCGTCGGTCAGCCGACGCAGGTCGCCGACCACGTCGGTGGCCTCCGAGTACGACACCCGGGGGCCCGACTTGCTCAACGCCCCCGCGGTCGCGGCGGCCAGATCCCAGTCCACGAACTGCGCCATGAACCCACCGTACCCGCGTCGCGACACCCCGGCCCGGGCTCGCGTCGGCGATCGACGCCGGTCGCGGGCCCGGCGCCGGCCGGAAACCCCGCCCCGACGCTCGTCAGCGGCAACCGCAGCCGGCCAGCGCGGCGGCGATGCGGTCCAGCGCCGGTTGGGCGGTGTCCGTCCCACCGGGCACCCTGTCGGTGAGCACCGCGAACGTGAGCAGTCGGCCGTCGGCGGTGGTGACCAGGCCGGCGATGGCGTGCACCCCGGTCAGGGTGCCGGTCTTGGCGCGGACGGCGCCCGCCCCGCCGGCGGTGCCGGGAGCGCCCCGGTACCGGTCGCCCAGCGTGCCGGACCAGCCGCCCACCGGCAGACCGCCGAAGACGCCGGCCAGCTCCGGGTGGTCCGGGCTCGCGGCCAGCCGGATCAGGTCGGTGAGCAGTGACGGGCTGATCCGGTTACGGCGGGACAGGCCACTGCCGTCGGAGAGAGTGATCTCCTCGGCGGGCAGGCCCAGCGCCGCCACCTCGGCGTCCATCGCGGCGGCGGCACCGTCGAACGACGCCGTCTGGCTGCGGGCCAGCGCCACCTGGCGGGCCAGCGCCTCGGCCAGCAGGTTGTCACTCTCGCTGATCATGATGTCGACCAGCCGGATCAACGGCGGCGACTGCACCACGCCCAGCTCCGTACCGGGAGGCGGGGTGCCACCGGCGGCGGTCGCCAGGGCCGGGGCGGTGCCCCGCTTGACGGTGCTGGCCGGGACGCCGAGCAGTTGGGCGAACGACCGGCCGGCAGCGAGGTCCGGCTCGGCGACCCGCTCGGCGCCACCGGCCTCGGCACCCGGGTCCTTGCGCGCACCGTCGGTCATCAGCGCGGTCACCGCGCCGCCGTACCCGCCGGTCGGGATGTCGTCGTCCCAGCCGGGGCCGTACACCGGGCCGGAGTAGATCGTGCCGTCGACGGTGACGCTGGTCGGGGCCGTGCCGCCGAGCGCGGTGCGCACCTGCGCGGCCAGGTCGTCCAGGCGTGCCGCCCCGGGGTAGTAGCCCTTCTTGTCCACCGCGAGCGTGGGGTCGCCGCCCCCGACGATCACCACCTCGCCGGGCTTGGCGCCGGCCACCGCCCGGGTGGGGATCCGGTACCCGGGCCCACGGGCGGCCAACACGGTCACCGCGGTCGCCAGCTTCGTCACCGAGGCGGGCACCGTCCCGTCGTCCGCACCCTTGGCGAACAGCGTCTGACCGGTGGTCACGTCGGCCACCGAGACGTTCACGCGGTCGCCCAGGGCGGGGACACCGACCAACGGGTCCAGCGCGGCCCGTACGCCGTCGGGCGCGGGCAGCGGGGCGTTCGGGTCGGGCCCGTCCAGCACGTCCGCCGGAGCGGGTTCCGGGGCGGGGCCGGCGGCGGTCGGCGCGGACGCCGCATCCTCGCCCAACCAGCCGGCGACCGGGCCGGGCCGGGTCACCACGACGCCGACACCGGTCAGCACCAGCAGCAACACCACTGCCAGCACGGCCACCAGCCGCCCCCGGCGGCGCGGCGAGGTCGGCGGCGTGGAGGGCGCTACCGGCGGCTCGGCGTCGGCCGTCGCCGGCAACGCGGAGATCGGCGGGCCCAGCGGCGGTACGCCGGTCGGAATGCGGACAGTGGGGCCGTCACCGGACGGCGCGCCACCCCCGGCCGGACTGGTCGGGGCGGGACTGGTCGGGTGTGCGCCGCTCGGCGGGGCGCTCGTGGGATGGTTTCCACCGCCCAGGACCGGGAAGCGTCCGCTGTTCGGCCCGGCGGAATTCGCCTCCGACGGGTGCCACGGCAGCGGCGGAGGCCGCTCCGGCGCCGACTCCTCGGGCGCCCGGGGAAGGTGGGCGTCGGGCACCGGGACCCGCCCGGTGGCGCCGCCGGAGCCGGATCGCCCGGTACCACGCGCGGCGCCCCCGTCCGGGCGGTAGTGTGAATCTTCCCTCCCCACGACCCCCTCCTCCCCCAGCGAAAATCGGCTTGGGTGACACTACTTCGGTCCGAAGACTATGCGGTGGCCGGAGTCGGCGGGTGGGCATTCACCTGTCCGGAGGGCGCCACCAGTGGTTCCGTTAGCCAGCGTGGGCAGACGAGGGAGCGTGCAGATGGATTTCGACGTGACGGTTGAGATCCCCAAAGGTCACCGGAACAAGTACGAGGTGGACCACAAGACCGGCCGGATCCGGCTGGACCGCACCCTGTTCACGTCCACCCAGTACCCGGCCGACTACGGGTTCATCGAGGAGACGCTGGGCGAGGACGGCGACCCGCTGGACGCGCTGGTGCTGGTCCCCGAACCGACCTTCCCGGGCTGCCTCATCCGCTGCCGGACCATCGGCATGTTCCGGATGACCGACGAGAAGGGCGGCGACGACAAGGTCCTCTGCGTGCCCTACGAGGACCCCCGCCAGGAGCACCTGCGCGACATCCACCACCTGGGCGAGTTCGACCGCCTGGAGATCCAGCACTTCTTCGAGGTCTACAAGGACCTGGAGCCCGGCAAGTCGGTCGAGGGCGCGACCTGGGTCGGCCGCACCGAGGCCGAGGCCGAGATCCGGGCCTCCTACCAGCGGGCCCGCGACGCCGAGGCGCGCGGCGAGTCCACCCACTGACGAACGCTTACCGACCGGGCCCGGGAGCCGCTCAACCGAGCAGCCCCCGGGCCCGGTCGTACAGATCGAGCACCGCGCAGGCGACCGGCACCACGGCGACCACCAGGGCCGTGTCGGTGAGGTCCGCGACCCTTCCGAGGTACGGCGAGACCGCGCGCCGGGCGTACCCGGTGCCGGCGGCCACGGTCACCAGGCCCAGCGCCGCGCCACCGAGGACCAGCGCCAACCGGCCGGTGCCGTCGGCCCGGTCGACCAGCACCGCACCCAGCACCGCGTAGCCGGCGAGTCCGGCGAGCACCGTCGGCACCCGGTGCCGCAGTGCCACGAACAGCCGCGACCGCAGCAGCAGCACGGCCGAGACCACCGCCACCAGCACCGGCCCGGCCGTCCCACCGGCCACGCCGAGGACGACCGCCGCGCCCACCGCCAGCACGGCGTGCCCGAGCAGCATCCCGGTCAACACCTCCTCGGTGCGGGTGACTGCCGCGTGCACCCGACCCCGGTCCGGCAGGTCCCGGGGGCGCTCCGGCTCGGCAGCCGACGCGGCGGCCGGCAGGGTGATCGGCGGCAACGGCAACTTGCCCAACCGGATGGCGAGCAGCGGGATCGCCCCGAGGGCGAAGACCAGCGCGCTGAGCAGCACCGCCGCCGTGCCCGCCGGGGTCAGCAGCAGCGCGCCGAGCGCCGCGCCGGCACCGAGCAGACCGACCGTGACGCCGGCCACGAAGACCCGCAGTCGGCTGGCCACCCCGAGCAGACCTACCAGCGCCACCAGGAGCAACGCCACCGAGCCGGTGAGCAGCTCGGGTGCGCCGACCCAGCGCATCGGCCCGAGCGGGCCGACCGGATCACCGGAGCCGATCGCCAGGGCGCCGGCCACGAAGGCGTACGGCAGGGCGTAGCCGCCGAGCGTCGCCCCGGCGGCGCCGTCGCCGTTGGCGCGGGAGGCGACCGCGCCGGCCACGGTGAGCAGCAGCGCCACCACCGCCGCCGCGAACCAGCCGCTGGGCAGCGTCGGACCACCGGCGAGCAGGGCGAACAGCCCGACGGCGAGCGGCACGGCGGCACCGGCCAGGCCGGCGACCCGGGTGGCGTCCGGTGACCAGGCCCCACCCCGTCGGCGGGCGCCGTCGGCGATCGCCTCCACCACGTCGTCGTACTCCAACTCGGGCCAGTGGGCGCGGGCCGGCACCAGGTGCAGCACCTCACCGTCGCGGACCCCCTGCGGCAGCAGCGCCTGCGCCGTCGCCAGCAGCGCCCCGTCGGTACGACGCAGCACCCAGCCGCCGTGCCGCTCGCCGTCGTCGGCCAGGCCCTCGCCGGCGTGTCGGAGCACGTCGGGCAGCAACTCGGCCAAGGGCACCTGCTCCGGCAGTGCGACGTCGACCCGCCGTTGCGGCGCGCTGATGGTGACGCGGGCCAGCCCGGTTGTCATCGAGTGATCTCCATATCGAGGGGGATCGGAGGCTGCACGGACGACAGGACTTTACCTACGATGAGCCAGGCTCGGGTTACCCAGCGCTGTCAGGAGGCCGAGTGTCCACAGTCGTCATCAAGCGCCCGCCGCGTCGGCCGGCGCCGGAGATCCCCGTTGGCGAGCTGCCCGTCGAGGCGCCGCCGGAGATCCCCGCGGTGGCCGGCGGACGGTGGCAGCAGATGCTGATGGTGCTGCCCATGCTCGGCGGCACGGTGGCGATGGCGATGATGTTCGGCCGGGGCGGCGGCGCCTACTCGTACGTGGTGGGCGGGATGTTCGGGCTCTCGTCGCTGGCGATGCTGGTCACCTCCTGGGGCAGCGCCTCGGGCACCCCGAAGAAGTCGGAGATGATGGCGGCCCGCCGGGAGTACCTGCGCCACCTGGCCACGCTGCGCCGCCGGGTCCGGCAGACCGCCGGGCAGCAGCGGGCCGGGCTCTACTACCGACACCCCGACCCGGGTCGGCTGTGGTCGACGGTGGACAGCCGCCGGGTCTGGGAACGCCGCCCCGCCGACCCGGACTTCGCTGTGGTACGCGTCGCCGTCGGGCCGCAGACCCTGGCCACCCCGCTCGTCGGGCCGGTCACCCGACCGCTCGAGGAGCTGGAGCCGATGACCGCCGGCGCGCTGCGCCGCTTTCTGGACGCGTACTCCGTGGTGCCGGAGCTGCCGGTGGCCCTGTCGCTGCGCAGCTTCGCCCGGGTGCACGTGCGGACCGCCGCCGGTGGCCCGGCCAGCGGTGGGCCGCCCACCGGCGACCCGGCCGCCCAGGCCCTGGCCCGGGCGGTGCTGACCCAGTTGGCCGTGTTCCACGCCCCCGACGAGCTGCTGATCGCGGTCTGCGCCGGCCCGGAACGCCGGGCGGACTGGGAGTGGGTGAAGTGGCTCCCGCACGCGCACCATCCCTCTCGCACGGACGCGCTCGGGCCGGTGCGGCTGGTGACCTCGTCGGCCGCGGAGCTGGAACGGCTGCTCGGTGACGTGCTGGCCAGCCGGTCCCGGTTCAGCCCGGCCGGACCGGCCACTGACGGCCCGCACGTGGTGGTGGTCCTCGACGGCGGTGACCTGACCGGTGCCACCGACCTGACCGGCGACGGCGGCATCGACGCGGTCACCGTGCTGGACCTGGACACTCCGCCGCCCCGCCTGCTCGACCGGTACGCGCTGCTGTTGGAGCTGCGCGGCCGGCGGCTGCACTCGTGGTCGGTCCAGGGGCACGCGGAGGTGGGCACCGCCGACCACCTCGACCTCGCCGACGCCGAGGCGGTCGCCCGGCGGTTGGCGCCGCTGCGGCTGGCCGGCACGGCCCGCGGCCCGGACGCCCCGCTCCAGGTCGAGCTGGGCCTGCCGGAGCTGCTCGGCCTCGGCGATCCGGAGAGCTTCACGGCCGAGCAGGGCTGGGCGCCGCGCTCGGCCCGGGACCGGCTGCGGGTGCCGATCGGGGTGGGTGTCGACGGCGGCGCCATCGAGCTGGACCTCAAGGAGTCCGCCCAGGACGGGATGGGCCCGCACGGCCTGCTCATCGGGGCCACCGGGTCCGGCAAGTCCGAGCTGCTCCGCACGCTGGTGCTGGGGTTGGCGGCGACGCACAGCAGCGAGCAGCTCAACTTCGTCCTGGTCGACTTCAAGGGCGGCGCCACCTTCGCGCCGTTCGACCGGCTGCCGCACACCGCCGCCGTGATCACCAACCTGGCCGACGCGCTGCCCCTGGTCGACCGGATGGTCGACGCGATCAACGGGGAGCTGGTCCGCCGGCAGGAGCTGTTGCGCCGCGCCGGCAACTTCGCCAGCGTGCGCGACTACGAGCGGGCCCGCGCCGCCGGCAGCCCGCTCGCCCCGCTCCCGTCGCTGCTGCTGATCTGCGACGAGTTCTCCGAACTGCTCTCCGCCAAACCCGACTTCATCGACCTGTTCGTGCAGATCGGCCGACTGGGCCGGTCGCTGGGCGTGCACCTGCTGCTCGCCAGCCAGCGCCTGGAGGAGGGCCGGCTGCGCGGGCTCGACACCCACCTGTCGTACCGGATCGGGTTGCGCACCTTCTCCGCGCTGGAGTCCCGGACGGTGCTCGGCGTGCCGGACGCGCACGAGCTGCCCCGCTCGCCGGGCCACGGCTACCTGCGGGCCGGCACCGATCCGCTGGCCCGTTTCAAGGCCGCGTACGTCTCCGGAACGGTGCGCCGCCGGGCCGCGACGGCGGGTGCCACTGCCGGCGGCGGCGCCCGCCTGCTCACGTTCACCACCCACGCCGTGCCGCTGCCCGAGCCGGCCACCCCGGCCCTGACCATGGCGGCCGAGGACGAGAGCGACCGGGAGACCCTGCTCGACCTGCTGGTCGATCGGCTCGTCGGGCAGGGTCCGCCCGCCCACCAGGTGTGGCTTCCGCCGCTCGGTGAGCCACCGGCCCTGGACGAGCTGTTGGGCCCCGTCGAGGTGGACCCGGCGCGCGGGCTCACCGTGGGCAACCCCGAGCTGCACGGCGCGCTGGGTGTGCCGGTGGCGGTGGTGGACCGGCCGTTGGAGCAGCGCCGGGACCTGCTCTGGCTGACCCTGGACGGCGCGGCCGGGCACGTCGCGGTGGTCGGTGCGCCGCAGAGCGGCAAGTCCACCGCGCTGCGCACGCTGATCTGCGCGTTGGCGCTCACCCACACCCCGGCCGAGGCGCAGGTCTACTGTCTCGACTTCGGCGGCGGTGGCCTCGCGGCGCTGCGCGATCTGCCGCATGTGGGCGGCGTGGCCGGCCGCGCCGATCCGACCGCCGTGCGGCGCACGGTCGGCGAGATGACGACCCTGCTGGCCGAGCGGGAGCGCCGATTCGCCGAGCTGGGCGTGGAGTCGATGGCCGTGTACCGGCAGCGTCGTGCCGCGGCGGGAACGACCAGCCAGCCGGGCGCCGACCCGTTCGGCGACGTGTTTCTGGTGATCGACGGCTGGAGCACCGTCCGCGGCGAGTACGACGACCTGGAACCGCTGGTCACCGACCTGGCCACCCGGGGTCTGTCGTACGGGGTGCACGTGGTCGCCACGGCGCTGCGCTGGCTGGATTTCCGCCCGGCGATCCGGGACCTGTTCGGCTCCCGGTTGGAGCTGCGCCTCGGCGACCCGGCCGACTCCCTGGTGGCCCGCCGGGCGGCGGCGAACGTGCCGGAGCGCCCCGGCCGGGGGGTGACGGCGGAGAGCCTGCACTTCCTCACCGCGCTCCCGCAGCTCGCCGCCCCGGGCGCGGGCACCGCCGACCTCGTCAAACGGATCGCCGACAGCTGGGCCGGCCCGGCGGCGCCCCGGGTCCGGCTCCTCCCGCCGGTGCTGCCGTACGCCGACCTGGATCTCGCCGCGACGACCGGGCTGCGGCTGCCGATCGGGATCGCCGAGGCGGACCTGCGGCCGGTGCTGCTCGACTTCGCGAGCGAGCCGCACTTCGTGGTCTTCGGGGACGCGGAGTGCGGCAAGTCGACGTTCCTGCGGGCGCTGGCCGCCTCGATCACCACCCGGTTCACGCCGGAGGAGGCCCGGGTGATCCTGGTCGACTACCGGCGCAGCCTGCTCGGCGCCATCGAGACGCCGCACCTCATCGGGTACGGCACCGCCGCCGCGCACACCGCCGACCTGGTCGAGTCGGCCGCCGGATACCTGGAGCGGCGGGCTCCCGGGCCGGAGGTCACCCCGCAGCAGTTGCGGGACCGCTCCTGGTGGTCGGGGCCGGAGCTGTTCGTGCTGGTCGACGACTACGACCTGGTGGCGGCGGGGCCGGCGAACCCGTTGCGGGCCCTGGAGGAGCATCTGCCGCACGCCCGCGACGTCGGGCTGCACCTGGTGCTGGCCCGCCGCTCCGGAGGTGCGGGACGGTCCCAGTACGAGCCGATCGTGCAGCGGCTGCGGGAGCTCTCCACCGCCGGGCTGGTGATGGCGGGCAGCCCCGAGGAGGGTGCGCTCGTCGGCCCGGTGCGGCCCGGGCCGCTGCCGGCGGGCCGTGGTCGGCTCGTCACCCGGCGGGAGGGCGTACGCCTCGTTCAGCTCGCACATCTGCCGCCACCATGACCTGTCTCGGTAGTTCCTCCCGTGACGGGTGGGGAAACCGGTAATCTCCGATCGTCGTGGTTCCGTCGTCGGATTGAATGGCTGGGGATGTGACAGGGGTTCGGCACAGCGGTCCGGCAGTGGCCCGGCGGGCCGGCCGGGCGCTGCTCGGTGTGGCGGCGATGCTCGCTGTCGCGGTCCCGACCGCCGCACCCGTCGCCGCGCCCAGCAGCGGCGGGCAACTCGCCGGCGCGTCGGTGGCGCTCGCCCCCGGTGACAGCGTCGCCCGCACCGACCAGGTCCGTGACGAGCAGTGGCAGCTCGACGAGTTGCGGGCCGACACGGCCTGGCGCACCTCGACCGGCCGGGGGGTGACCGTGGCGGTGGTCGACTCCGGTGTGGACGCCAACCATCCCGACCTGGCCGGCCAGGTGCTGCCCGGCCTCGACCTGGTCGGGCCCGCCGGCGGCGCCGGGCCGGATCCGGTCGGTCACGGCACCACTGTCGCGGGCCTGATCGCCGGGCGTAACGACGACAAGCGGGGCGTGGTCGGCCTGGCGCCGGATTCCCGGATCCTCCCGGTCCGCGTGCTGGACGAGCGCAACAAGTACGACGACGCCCTGATCGTCGCGAAGGGTGTCCGCTGGGCGGTCGACAACGGCGCCCGGGTGATCAACCTGTCGCTGGGCGGCAGCGGGGACAGCCCCGCCCTGGCCGCGGCTCTGGACTACGCGTTCGCCCGGGACGTGGTGGTGGTCGCCTGCACCGGCAACCTGGCCACGTCGACCGACTCCAAGGTCTGGTACCCGGCTCGCGAGCCGGGCGTGATCGCGGTCGCCGGGCTGGAGCGCAGCAGCGACAACCTGTGGTCCGGGTCGATCACCGGCCGGGCGACCGTGCTCACCGCCCCCGCCACCAACCTGGTCGGCGCCCGCCCGGCCGACGGGTACTGGCGGGTGCAGGGCACCAGCTTCGCCGCGCCGTTGGTGGCCGCCACCGCCGCGCTGGTCCGGTCCCGCTTTCCGGACATGCCCGCCGGCGAGGTGGTCAACCGGTTGCTGGCCACCGCCCGTGACCTCGGCCCGACCGGCCGGGACGACCGCTTCGGGTACGGGGTGGTCGACCCGGTGGCGGCGCTGACCGCGGACGTTCCCCCGGTCACCGCCAATCCGCTGGACGATCTGACCTCGCCGGGCGTGGTCGGCTTCGGTCCGGCCCCCGGTTCGGGCGACAACGGCCCGGTCAGCGGCGCCGGCAGCGACCCGCTCGGTTTCACCGCTCCACGGCAGCAGACGGGGTGGACGGCCCGGCCGGCGGGCGTGCCGGACGAATCCGCGCCGGAGCAACTGTGGACCGGGGTTGTGCTCTTCGCCGCCCTGGTGACCGGCGCGGCGCTGATGGTGCGCCGGTTCCGTCAGCGCGCTCGCTGAGCGCCGCTGACGGCAGGTCTGATTGCCCGGCGGGTGGGGTAGAACCGTCCGCATGAGCACGCCCGCCCCCCGTAGCCTCGACACCACCCGGCGCCCGTCCTGGCGGCGCCGCCGCCTCGACCCGGACCACTCGTTGGGTCTGCGGCTGACCCTGGCGGCGACGGCGGCGTTCCTGGTGCTGGTGCCGTTCGCCCTGCTCGCGCTGCTGGTGCTCGGTGCGTGGGCGCCGCTGCACCGGCTGGACACGACGATCACCGACGCGCTGCACGACCACGCGGTGGACCACCCGGCCTGGGTCGCGCTGATGGAGGTCTGGAGTGCGGTGTTCGCGCCCATGCCGCTGCGGGTCGTGGCCCTGCTCGTGGTGATCTGGCTGCTGCGCCGGCAGGCTCGGCGGCTGGCCCTCTGGGTGACCACGACGATGGTGGTCGGCGGGTTGATGGGTCCGCTGCTCAAGTTGCTCGTCGGCCGGGACCGGCCGGAGCTGCTCGATCCGGTGGCGCGGGCCGCCGGCTACTCGTTCCCCTCCGGGCACGCGCTGAACGCCACCCTGGCCGCCGGGGTGCTGCTGCTGGTGTTCCTGCCGTACGTCCGACGCTGGACCTCGCGGGTCGCGCTCTGGGTCGCCGCGCTGCTGCTCACCGTGGTGACCGGGGTGAGTAGGGTCGCGCTCGGTGTGCACTTCACCAGCGACGTGCTCGGCGGTTGGCTGCTCGGCGTGGCGGTGGTCGCGGCGACCACCGCCGCGTTCACCAGTTGGCGGGCGCACACCGGCCTCCGACCGGTCCGGCCGGTCCGCGACGGCGTCGCGCCCGAGGTCGAGCGGCAGCCGGACAAGACCTGAGGCGTGACGACGACGCCGACCGGGTACTGGCCCGCTCATGTCCGACACCGTGGTCCAGATCGTCCGGCGGGTGCTGCTGCCGGTGTCCCTCCTGTTCGGTTTCATGGTGCTGCTCGGGGTGCTGGTCACCCGCGTGTTCGCCCGGACCTGGCCGTTCACCGTCGAGGACGCGGTGAATCGGGAGTTCGCGGGTGACCGCACCGGCGGCTGGAACGACGTCTCGCTGGTGTTCAGCACGCTGGCCAGCACCCAGATGATCGTCGTGGTCACCGTGCTGGTGGCGCTGGCGCTGCGGCTCTGGCTGAAGCGCTGGCGGGAGCCCCTGTTCCTGTGCGCGGCGGTGACCGCCCAGGCGCTGGTGTTCCTGCTCACCACGATGGTGATCGACCGGCAGCGGCCGGCGGTGGAGCACATGGATGTCTCGCCGCCCACGTCGAGCTTCCCGTCCGGGCACACCTCGGCGGCGGTGGCGCTCTACGTCGGTATCGCGGTGCTGATGGCCCTGCGGGCGCGCAGCACCGGAGCGAAGGTCGCCTGGTGGACGCTGCTGCTGATGGTGCCGGTGGGTGTGGCGCTGACCCGCATGTACCGGGGGATGCACCACCCGAGCGACGTGGTGGCGTCCTTCCTCAACGGCGGCGCCTGCGTCGCGATCATGGCCCGGGCGGTGCTGGACCGGGGACTGCGCTGGGGGCGGACCAAGCTGCCGCTCGCCGCACCGGCCCGGACCTGATCCGGCGCGACGCTCAGGTGCACTCGCCGGTGGCGACGGCCCGGTTGCGCTCGGCGCCGGCCAGCGCCACCGGCCGGGCCTCGGCGGCGGTCACCGCGAACCCGGTGTTGGGGTCGTCCGCCGCCGCCGCGAAGATCACGCCGAGCACCAGGCCGTTGGCGGAGAGCAGCGGCCCACCGGAGTTGCCGCTACGCACCAGAGCCCGGATGGTGTAGATCTCCCGGGTGACGTCGCCGGAGGAGTAGATGTCCGGCCCCTTGATCCGGTCGACGTCCCGAACCCGCGCCGACTGCGCGTTGTACGGGCCATCGAGCGGGAAGCCGAGCACGATGGCGTCCGAGCCGCTGCCCGCGTTGCCGGCGGCGAACCGCAGCGACGGGCCGGGCAGCCCCGGCACCAGCAGCACCGCCAGGTCGCGATTCGGGTCGTAGACCACCACCTGACCGTCGTACCGCTCCCCGCCCAGCTCCACCGCCACCGATCGGGTGCCGGCGACCACGTGGGCGTTGGTCATGACCCGGTCGTCGGCGTACACGAAGCCGGAGCCCTCGATGCGGCGCGAACAGCTGGGCGCGGAGCCGAGCACCTTGACCACCGAGCGCTGACCGTTGACCACCAGCTGGGAGCCGGCCAGCGCCGGGTCGGGCGGGTCGACCTGCCGGGCCCGGGTGGGCGCGAGACCACCGAAGACGTCCGGGAACCCGTCGGTGTCGACGGTGTCCTCCAGAGCGGTGGAGAGCCGGTGCGCCTCCTCCGGCAGCACCCCGTTCACCACGGTGATCAGCGCGCTGTTGCGCACCGCGGCGGCGAGCCAGGGCACCGACGACGACCCGAGCGGTACGGCGACGAGCCAGGCCAGCAGGAGCACCGCGAACAGTGAGACGAACGCCCCGCCGATGTCGTCGACCCGCCGACCCACGTCGCTGGTGATCGTCTTGCGCAGGTGCGAGCCGAGCCAGCCGGCGAGCGCCTGCCCGATCACGGCCAACCCGAAGATCGCCACCAGTGAGATCAGCACCCGGGTGCCGGCGTCGACGAACTGCCTGGCGAACAGCGGCCCGAGTTGCAGGCCGAGCAGCAGTCCCAGGAAGAAACCGGACAGCGACGTGATGCCGATGACGAAACCCTGGCGGTATCCGCTGATCGCGAACACGAGCATGAGCAGCAGCAGGACGAGATCCACGACGGACACGGGGTCCAGCGTACGGGCAGCGCGCCTACCGGATGACCACCGCTTGCGGAAGGTGACCGCGTGGTCAGCGTAGGGCGGTCTCGTCGACCTCTTCGGTGCCGGCCGACGGCGCGGGAGTGGCCCCCGTGGGCGGCAGCTCGACCAGCCGGCCGGGCGACCACGGGCGGGCCCAGCCACCCATCTCCAGCAGGGCCGCCAGCACCCCGGCGGTGAAGCCCCAGACGAGCATGCCGCGCGCCGAGAACGCCGGCCCCTCCCAGCCGCTGGGATGGCGGACCCGCAGCCGGTTGGCCGGGTCGACCAGCTCGCGGACCGGCAGTCGCGCCACGTGCGCCACCTCGGCGGGCTCCCGCGGGTGCACCGGGTGCGGGTCGTGCCACCAGGCCAGCACGGGGGTGACCACGAAGTCGCTGACCGGGATCCACAACTTCGGCAGTTCGGCCAGCACGGTGACGCTGGCCGGGTCGAGGTCGACCTCCTCGTTCGCCTCGCGGAGCGCGGTGGCCCGGACGTCGGCGTCCTCCGGGTCGGCCGCCCCGCCCGGGAAGGCCGGCTGACCGGCGTGGTTGCGCAGGGTGGCGGCCCGTTGCAGGACCAGCACGTCGGGGCCGGTTCCGGGCTGCTCACCGAGCAGCACCAGCACGGCGCTCTCCCGGCCGCCCTCGGCGGGGGTGGTCAGCCGGGTGAAGTCCTCGGCACGGGCGGTGCCCAGCCGGGTCAGCAACGGCTCGATCCACTCGGGCGGTCGGCGGATCATGCTGGCACCGTCAGGCCGAGATGCTGGCGGACCAGCTTGGCGATCTGCGCGTCGTCGAGAGCCCCGGTGGCGTCGATGTGCCGGATGCGGCCCTGCGCGTCGACGAAGAGGGTCAGCGGGAAGGCGTTGCGCTTCAGTTCCCGTTGCAGCGCGTCGCCCTGGTCCACCAGGATCGGGAACCGTACGCCGAAGTCCTCGCCGATGGACTGGGCGCCGCCCCGGCTGTCCCGGGTGTTGACCCCGACCACCTGGAGTCGCCCGGCGGCGCGCTCGCTGAGCCGCTGGAAGGCGGGCAGTTCCTTGCGGCACGGCCCGCACCAGGAGGCCCACACATTGATCACGGCTGGCCCGGCCACGTCGCGCAGAGCGACGGGGGCGCCGCCGGTGAAGCAGGCGAGGGTCAGCTCCGGCAACTCCTGCCCGCCGGGCGCCGTCGACGTGCCGGGCGTGGCGGGGGCCGTCGTGCCGGCGCCGGGCGACGCGGCCGTGGGGGGCGTGCCCAGCCCGGCGCAGTCACGGAAGGGCGACGGCCGTTCGGCGGCGGCCGGCCGTGGTGCGGGGTCGTCGGCCGGGCTGCCGGTGCAACCGGCAACGACCAGTAGCAGCGGCAGGACGAGCAGAGCGAGGCGCCGGTTCACGGCACCTCCGCGGCGACCGCCTGCGCGGGCACCAGCTCCGGATCGACCCCGGCGGCCACCGCGAGGTCACGCGCCCGAGGGCCCTTGAGCAGCTTGGCTGCGGCAGCCGGCTCGGTCGGGCCGGTGCCGTACGAGGGGCAGAGCTTGGCGAGCGTGCACGCCCCGCAGGCGGGCTTGCGGGCATGGCAGACCCGTCGCCCGTGGAAGATGATCCGGTGCGACAGCATGGTCCAGTCGCGCTTGTCGTACAGCGCGCCGATCGCGTGCTCGATCTTGACCGGGTCGGTTTCGGTGGTCAGCCGCCACCGGTGCACCAGCCGCTGGAAGTGCGTGTCGACCGTGATCCCGGGGACGTCGAAGGCGTTGCCGAGAATGACGTTGGCGGTCTTGCGGCCGATCCCGGGAAGCGTCACCAGGTCGACGAGCCGGCCGGGGACCTGACCGTCGTACCGGTCGAGGAGGGCCTGCCCGAGCTTGAGCAGCGAATCGGTCTTGTTGCGGTAAAAGCCGGTGGGCCGGATCAGCTCCTCCATCTCGCCCCGGTCGGCCCCGGCGTACGCGGCGGCGCTCGGGTAGCGGGCGAAGAGCTTCGGGGTGACCTCGTTGACCTTCTTGTCGGTGCACTGCGCCGAGAGGATGGTGGCGACGGCCAGCTCCAGGGCGTTGGAGTGGTCCAGCTCACAGTGCGCGTCGGGGTGCGTCTCGGCCAGCACCCGGCCGATCTTGCGGGCACGACGTTTGCGCCCGAGATCGGTCTCGCTGGCACCGGGAGGGCTACTGGTCACGACGGTCAGCCTACGTCGCGCCCCGGACGTTCCTGCTCGGGTCAACCGGCCGTCGGCGCGGTGATCCTGCCCTGCCCGTCGAACCGGGCCCCACCCTTCGGGAAGTCGGCGCGGCTCAGCTCGGTGACCAGGCCCAGGCCGCGGTCGTCCGGGTCCATCGTCGGCTTGCCGGTGGAGTTCATGTACGTCGAGGTGAACGTGCCGCCGGCCCAACTGCCGTCCGGCTTGAGCGACACCTTCAGCACCCCGCCCCAGCCGAGCCGGCCGGTATTGATCAACGTGTTGCTACCGCCGGCGAAGTTGCCCAGGCTGTACGCGATCAGACGCCCCTGATAGAACTCCATGCCGCGCAGCACGTGCGGCCCGTGCCCGACGATCAGATCCGCGCCCGCGTCGATCATGGCGTGCGAGAACTTCACCGGGTCCCCCCGGTTCTCACCCAGGAATATCTCGGTGCCGGGTTTCACCCGGGTCTGGTCCGCGCCCTCGCCGCCCATGTGCACCTGCACCACGACCAGGTCGGCCATGGTGGCCGCCTTGGCGACCACCGTCTTGGCCTTGGCGATGTCAACCAGGCTGTTGGACCAGACGTACGACGAGAAACCCACCACGGCAACCTTGACGCCCTTGACGTCGACCACGGTGATCTCGTCCGGGGCGCCGGTGTGCTCCAGGTCGTACTTCTCCAGCGCCTTCTGCGTGTTCTCGTAGCCCTTCGGCCCGTAGTCGTAGCCGTGGTTGTTGGCCTGGTTGAGCACCTTGAAGCCGGCGTCGCGCAGGTGCGCGGCGTACTCCGGTGGGGCCCGGAACTGGTAGCAGCGGGTGGAGTTGGCCCCGCACTTGCCGGCGCCGGTGTCCACCGTCAGCGGCTCCTCCAGGTTGCCCATCACCAGGTCGGCCTTGAGCGCCTGCTTGACCGAGTCGAAGAAGCCCTTGCCGCCGGCGGCGGGGAGCCGGCTCGGCGCGTTGCCCATGATGATGTCGCCGGTGGCGGAGAGCGAGATGGCGCCACCCCCGCCGGAGGTTGCGGCGCCGCCGCTCGCCTTCGGGCCGGACGTGGTCACCGGCGCTCCGGTGCCACCACCACCGGCGCCGGGCTGCCACACCGGGGCCTCCCCGCTGTCGGCACAGCCGGCGACGAGCAGGGCGGCCAGCAGCGCCGCGAGGCCGAGGGCGACGCGACGGAACGGGCGGGGCGCGAGGGGGGCGGAAGCGTACATCGCCCGCGACCCTACCGGCCCCGTAACGCGCCGACGAGGGCCGATCGGTCGGAAGTTCAGCCGGTCAGCCGGTCTGACCAGGGAACGACCGGCCGGTCACCGCCCGCGCGCACTGCGGCGTGCACGGCTCGGGCCAGCGGGGCGCCCCAGGTGGAGCGCGGGCCGCCGTACGCGACCTCCGGCCCGTCCACCGGACAGAGCACGGTGACCGCGTCGGTGGGGGTGCCGGTCCCGGGCAACCCCAGCTCGACGATCGCCTGGGTCTTCGCCTCGGTGGCGGTGGCGACGGCGTTGACGAGCGCCGAGTCGGCGAGCCGGGCCGGCACGTACACCACGATGTTGACCGTGCCCACCCGCTGGGCGAGCGCGGCCGGTTCCGGCGCGGCGGCGGGCACCGGGGTGCCGAGCCCGACCGTCGCCCAGGCCCGCACCCCGGTGTCGGTCCGGGCGACCACCTCGGTCACGTCGACGCCGGTCAGCAGGCCCACTCCGGGCCCGTCGAGGGCCAGGTCCGCGGCGAGCGCGGTCAGGTGGGCGGCGGGGTCGTCCCGGTCGTACGACATGGGTACGGTCGCGTTCAGCACCCAGTGCCGGACGCCGATTCCACCGCCGAGCGGGCCGCTGCTGACCGCTCGTAAGGGCCCGTCGGCCCGCCAGACGAGCAGCGGAATCTGCCGCCCGTCCTCGGCGCGGCTGGTCGGAGTCGGGTCGCTCAGCACGTCGGGCAGGTTACGCCCACCGATCAAGATTCCAGGGGCGACCTCTGATTCATGCTCACGTGCGCCTAGACTTGGCGGCGCGCGAGGGGATCAGCGGACGGCGGCCCCGGCCGACGGACGGCACGCGCAACCGGAGGTGCGCGATGGATGAGGTACTGGCCCGCAGCGGGATCTTCCAGGGTGTCGACCCGGAAGCTGCCGAGGCGCTTGCCAAGGAGATGGAGACGATCGAGGTCCGCAAGGGCGAGATCGTCTTCAATGAGGGCGAGCCCGGCGACAGCCTCTATATCCTGCTGTCCGGGAAGATCAAGGTCGGCCGCCGGGCGGCGGACGGCCGGCAGAACCTGATCGCGGTGATGGGGCCGTCGGACATGGTCGGTGAGCTGTCGCTCTTCGACCCGGGTCCGCGTACGGCGACCGCCACCGCGGTGACCGACACCCGGCTGGTGCGGCTGCGCAAGCAGGCGCTGCGGCCGTGGCTCAACAACCGCCCGGAGATCGCCGAGCAGCTGCTCCGGGTGCTCGCCCGGCGGCTGCGTCGGACCAACGACTCGCTCGCCGACCTGATCTTCACGGACGTGCCGGGCCGGGTCGCGAAGAACCTGCTCCAGATGGCCGGCCGGTTCGGCACGCGCGATGGCGGCGTGCTGCGCGTGACGCACGACCTCACCCAGGAGGAGATCGCCCAGCTCGTCGGCGCCTCCCGGGAGACGGTCAACAAAGCGCTTGCCGACTTCGCCTCGCGCGGCTGGCTGCGGCTGGACGGCAAGAGCATCATCATCCTGGACCCGGAGCGCCTCGCCCGCCGCGCCCGCGTCTGAGCGGTACGTCCCGTCCCCGCCTGCCGTCACCGACGGC